>JBILTS010000079.1:0-10371 GCA_044371405.1 Bacteroidia bacterium | reverse complement strand
GCCGGGCAAGATGGCAGCAAGGGAATCTTGTCTTTGCCAGAAAACAGGATCGAGGTTCATTTTCATTTTTGCATAGGTGCCGGTAAATGCTATTCCCCAGAAAAAATGCTTCCTGTAGATCCTGTTTGGATCTGTTTGTGCCTGCATTTGCAAACAAATAAAACATATTGTTATGGCAACTATTTTTCGCATATATACAGCGAACTCACACCAAAGGTAAGGGGTTTAATAATAACGGATTTAGCACCACAATCTTGCACAATGGAGGCAAATTCAGCACCTTCCGGAAATGCTTCCACGCTGCGGGGCAAATAACTGTATGCATTTACACTGGAACTAATTAGCTTTCCCACGCCAGGCAAAACCTTTTTAAAATAAAACCAGTAAAGACCGCTGAATAAGCGGTTTTTGGGTTTACTGAACTCCAGGATGTATAAATGACCACCGGGGCGGGTAACTCGCAGCATTTCCCGAATACCTGACTGTAGATTTTCGAAATTGCGAACGCCGAACGCCACGGTCACCGCATCGAAATGTGCATCCTCGAACGGCAAGTTCTCAGAATCGGCAAGTTGCAGGCGAATTTGGCTATTGAGTCCAGCACGTGCTATTTTCTCATCTCCTTTTTTCAACATTCCGGCACTGATATCAATACCTGTAATATTGGCATCTTTTATTTTTGACAACTCAATGGCCAGATCTGCGGTACCTGTAGCCACATCCAAAATACGGCTATGATGCGCTGCAGACAATGCTTTCCTCACTTTTGTACGCCACCCTCTGTCGATACCGAGCGATAATAATCTGTTTAAAAAATCATACCTTCCCGAAATGTCGTCAAACATTTGGGCAACTTGTTGTTTTTTTGAAAGCGCGGAATCCTGATTCGGTTTAACTTGCACAGAAAGAAAATAAAGTTGCAAATATAAGCAATACCTTTCGGGGCATCGCCGCAGAAACAATATGACTGAAATTAAACAAGCCGATTTCCTGGGAAGCTGGGAGCGTCAGGATGCCATGCCCCACAAAGGGATGCCTGAATTTGCCTTTATAGGAAGAAGTAATGTGGGCAAAAGCAGTCTCATCAATATGCTTTGCAGCCGTAAAAACATGGCTCGGATTTCATCCAACCCGGGCAAAACCCAAACCCTGAACTTATTTTTGATTGACAAAAAACTGCAGCTGTGCGATTTGCCTGGATACGGTTATGCCAAAGTCAGCAAAACCCAACGGGAAAAATTCGCCAAAATGATCAGGCATTACCTGCTGGAACGTCCCAACCTGATGTGCCTGTTTGTTTTGCTTGATTTGCGGATTCCGCCGCAAGCCATCGATATGGAATTTATCAACGATATGGGCGAAGCCGGCATTCCCATGGCGCTGATTGGCACCAAATCGGACAAACTCGGCAAGGAAGCCCTTGACCGAAGCATTCAGGAAATTAAGACGGCTCTTCACGAAACCTGGGAAAACCTGCCTCCGTTCATCATCAGCAGCAGCGAGGATAAAACCGGCAAGGAAGAAATATGGAACTTTATTTTCGAGGCCTGCAAGGCATTTAAACCCTTAAACTGATTTATCTTCGCCCTATGGACTGGCAGTTGTTATCCCAACGGGTTAAATCGGGCGAAACGGCCGCTATTGCACGTGCCATCAGCGTCGTGGAAAACAACATCAGCGGTTGCAGCCAGCTGCTGGAAAGTCTGGTTCTACCACCCATCCCGGTGGTGGGCATTACCGGTCCGCCGGGTGCGGGTAAAAGTAGCATTGTAAATGAACTGGCCGGTTTCTGGCTCAAACAGAACTTGAAAGTTGCTGTTATCGCGGTTGATCCATCATCCCCTTTCAATTTTGGGGCACTGCTGGGCGACCGCCTCCGCATGGCAGGCCTGTTTACCCATCCAAACCTGTTTATACGCAGTTTAAGTAGCCGGGGCAGTCTTGGGGGATTATCATCCGGGATTCTCGAAACCATCGATATTTTCAAACACGCAGGATTCGACCGCATCATTGTGGAAACCGTGGGGGTTGGACAAAGCGAAGTAGAAATTGCAGGTGTGGCAGATACTACCATTGTGGTTACCGTGCCGGAAAGCGGAGATGAGGTTCAAACCCTGAAAAGTGGAGTAATGGAAATTGCTGATGTCTTTGTTGTTAATAAATCTGACCGTGAAGGCGCTGCACGCTTTGCCGGCCATCTGCGGGAAAGAGCACATGATAATGTTAACCAGGAAATTCAGGTAATCGAAACCATTGCCACCACCGGCAAAGGCATTGACCTTTTAAGCGACGCCATATCCAGTCATCATAAATCCATGTCGCAAAACCCAAAAAAATACCTGCTAATGGCTGAAAAACTCAGCCGGATCGTGGCCAAAAGACGCATGTTGGATTTCGATGTGGAGCATCAGGCCCGAATTCTGCAAGACGTGGCAAACAAACCGGGATTCAATTTGTATGTATATGCAAATCAATTTAACATAACTGCATGATCGGAATACTTTGCGGTTCATCCCGAACCAATAGCAATACCAGGCGCGTGGGCCTGGCCATAAAGCGCATACTTGAATCAAAGGGCGTGGCACCTACTGAAATCACAATGCCCAATTTTGAGGAATACGATATACCCTTCAGCAATGGTGGTGCACTTGTTCCCGGTCATTTGTCTCCATTCAGCCAATCCGCCTATGAATGCATGGCAAAAAGTAAATTGATTTTCATTCTTTCTCCCGAATATAACTGGTTCCCCACGCCGGAAATCATCAATCTGATTAATCAATTTGGCAAAAAAGATTTTGCAGATTGCTGGGATGGAAAAGTATTTGCTACATGCGGCATCAGCAGTGGCCGAGGAGGCCGGATTCCTGCCATTCAGCTCGGATACATGATTAACAAACTAATCAACTTCATGAACTTCAACAGCATTGTTTCCGCCAAAAGCTTTGAAAGTCAGTTTACACCTAAAGCCATTGACAGCCACGGGCAAAGCATGGGAAATACGGAATATGACAGCGGATTAGGAACCTTTGTGAACTATAACCTGAGTTTGATGCGCAAAGCAGATATTTTGCTTAGCGAACCACTTGAAACGCGCTGACGCCGGTCGGCGATTTAACGAAATATAAGCCCGACTTGAGGTTACCTAGCTGAATTTTCATCATTTTCCCCTCAACCGGCATAGTAATCACCTGTCTTCCCGAGTTATCTGTTATCAGTACCAGTCCCTGCACGTTACCGGGCAATTCCAAATTTAATTCATCAGTAGTTGGGTTGGGCCATATTTTGGCCACCCCTGCTCCCACTTTTTTCACTGCAGCAGATGGATTTTTCGCCATCACCACCACCATGTTGCTACTTGCCTTCCAGCGGCTGTCAAAATCGCCGTTGGCGCGGTTGTAAAAATTTTCCCCTGTCTTGAGGTCTGCCGTCAATTCAATCTTGTAGGTAATGAAGCCGCTGGCTGCCGACGGATTGGACTCAAGGGCCGCCAGGTTGGCATTAGGAAATTCTACCACCAGAATATTGCCTTTTTCTGTGCGAACAACGGCATCAGTTGGATACAAATTGGTAATCACCACACGGCTCATTGGCAGATTGGCATCTACGGTATCCAGCATTACAAGTCGCTTTACAAAATTCTTACTGGTATTTGTAAATTTAACATGGTACGTTAAATCCCGCACCCTGTAATCAACATCATCGCCTTTCAGACTTACCTTAGACACTGCACCGCCGGTATTGTCCATGAGTTTTAACTGCAGGGTATCTGCATTATCACCTTTGTAGGCATCGCCGGCAGTAAAGGTGGTGCCCGTTCTTAGATAGACGGGGAAACGATCTGTTGTCTGAGCATCAGCAGGTAAGCGAAATGAGAACGGTATGCTGCGAATCGCACCGGGTTCAAATTGGGTGATGCTCCAGGTTGCTTCATAACCGGTATAGTTATCAGGTAGACTGTCGGCCGAAAAATCAACCAAACGCCCATCGTGAATCAAATGAAACGTAGGACCGTTAATTACTTTATTACCGGCATTTTTTAGCGTAATTACCGCCTTAACCTCATCGCCCGGCTTCACATTGCCCGGGGTTATGATTTCGGTATTCATTTCGATATCGCTTACATTGGGGGGCATGTACTGAGACAGTGAAACCATGCTGTATTCGCCTTTTTTGACGGCGCTGGCAAAATTACCGGGGCAAGAATTAACCCAATGTCTGCCGGCAAACACCTGAATAGTGTAATCATCCTCCGGCAATGCAGCTGCGAACTTGCCGGTGTTATCGGACACGGCAAACCACATTTTCCCTGTTTTGATACTGCTAAACCGAATGGTAGCCATTTTTATGGGCTCATCTGTTGCATCATTCAGGCAATTTTGGTTTTTATCATAAAAAACTCCGCCCGCAATATCTCCAGCGTTGTTTTCAATTTTGCAAATTCTTTTCAAACCTGTATTTTGTTCGGTGAAATCACCCCAAATAAATGCTTCCGAACCTCGCTGACCCAGCGCAAACATGCCGCTGATTCGGTTACCCGTTGTTCTCAGCTGAGCGCCCTCGTATCGCAAAATGGAGCTGCCATTCCCTTTCAGCAGAAAATCACCACCTATTAGCAGTGTGCTGCCGGAACCTGCAATTGTCTTAAAATCTGCCCTTGAAAAAGTATCGAAAGACAATGCCTGACTCCAGTTCCCGTCAAATTCCCTGATTTCAGATTTACCCGAGACAAAACCCAGTGCTGCGATTTTATCACCATAAACAGCCAGATGATCTACACGTTCATTAAATGGGCTGCCAATACCTCCCCATGTTTGATTAGAGGCCGTATAATATGCAATATTACCGGTATAGGTTCCAGCAAAATTCTGGAAATCTCCTGCGATATATAATCTGTTTCCAAGTACCTGAAGTGCTTTAATCACTCCGTCTGAGCCCTGATCAGCATTCGAACTGCCTAGAAAACCCCATTGGCCTTTTTTACCATCATAGGTTGCGATGTTATTTACCAGATTTCCATTAATAACATCCAGAAACTTACCTGCCACTACCAGCTTATCATCAAATACGGTCATGGCAACGATGCCATCATTTTTACTTTTGACAACGCTGTTATCCGTAATCCATTTCTCGCCATTCCATTTGTATAGGTGGCTCACAGGCGAATCTGCATCCTTCTTGGCTCCGGAAATATAGGCCCCTACGTACATAGTATCGCGGTAGAACACTACACAATTAAAATTATACTGTCCATCGATGGTCTTCACTGCATCCGGCTTGTATAGGCCGGGGAAGTATGACCAATACGCGCCATTCCAGCGGGCAACAATATAATCGGAAGTATCCTGTGTGGTCTCATCGCTGAACAGTGCCAGGTAATCCTGTCCCGAAGCGTAGGCTGCCACTACTTTACTTGGCAAACCATTGCCCAGTGGCTCCAGCACCTGTGCTTTGGCACTGAAACATATGGCGAAACAGCTTATGAGTATAATCCTCATCCATGGCAATTTAGTGAATATGCAGGAAAATTTAGTCATCAATTAGTCAATCCTCCATATTAATTGTGTACCAAAGCCCAATGCCTGATTTCGCGGACGAACGCTGGCGCCGGGCACATAAGCGGGTGTCAGCATTCGGGTTCCCATGACAGAAGCACCCCACTGCAGGTTGCGGCTGATTTTACGAAAAACCCCAACTGACAATGCCCCGGAGAACTGAACCGTCCTATACCAGTCATTGCGTTGCCTGGTAATTTGCAGTTGCTGATAATCCAGTGTAAAACCGTTCATGCTGCTCACAAAGCCGGTGTTCAACGTCAAGGCCGGCTTTAAGGTCCATTGTGGTGCTATGGTGAAATCTGTCATTACTCCAAGCGGAACTTCAATGATGGTATTTCGTTGAAAACCGCTATAGGAAACACTTCCGGTGCTGCCAAAATATCCGATGATGGGATAATTGCCAAATTTATCGGGTGTATTGCCCGGCATGAGGGTTACCGGCACCTCGTCAGAAAAACTGAATTGCTGTCTTGTATTTAACTGTCTGAACTGAACACCCCCTGTAAACGCAACATTTTTATGAATATGATATCCGAGCTGCATGTTAAAACCTATGCTTCCCATGGCCTGTTCTCCCTGCTCCATGCGGTTCAGGTAGTTTTTGTGTACATAGCGGCTATATTCGGAATTGACTGTGTAGCTGTTGGAATTAAGATTTTGCTGCACCCCGGCTGAAACAAACCATTTTCCTCTGGGCACATAAAAAGGGCTTGGCTTGGAAAAATTGACAGCCACAGGAGCATCTGCTACCGGATATGGCAACCCTAAAACCCTGATGTTAAAAGGTTCAGGCAATGTATATGTATTTTCTACAGTTTCAACAGCCGCATGATTTTCCATGGTTATAGTCTTTGGTCCGGGCTGTGAGAATACGTTTTTAGGGGACACGGCTTCATTGAAAGTAGTCTCGTTTTTACCCGAGAGATCTTGCGGGTAATCTGTATTCGGTTTATTCTTCACCACCGGCTGCTCCGCTGTTTTAGATCTAAGCCGATCAGACTGAGGGTTTTTGTTCATATCAACCTCCTGTTTTACAGTCCCGGCCTGGTTTTTTTGATGATGGAGGCCAGACCAAATGCCAGCTATTATGCAGAGCAGTGCACATGCTGCCGAAAACCACCAAATAGCTATTCTGCGCTTATGATTTCGTTCCATTTTCCCCACAACACCATCCCATGCACCTTTTGGCACCGGTGGCTCAAAGGAATTAAACAAATCCTGGAGCTGCTGATTGATATGTGAGTCTTCGTTTTTCAACGTTTTATCTTGTTTTTCATTTGTTCTTTGAGCATCACGCGCCCACGGCTGAGCAAACTCTTGCTTCCGCCTTCGGAAATACCCAGCTGCTCGGCAATCTCTCTGTGGCTCATGTTATCTATGGCATACAGGTTGATGACCAGCCGGTACTTTTCCGGCAGGGCTGCAAGGGCAGACAGTACTTCATCCACAGATTCATGCAACGATTCCTGAACCTCCTCCTTTTCTTCCGCCTGTTCGGCAAGCGGAATTGAATCCACCTCCACAAACTGAGGTCCGGTACTCCGTTTGCGGAAGCGTGAGATGGCCAGATTGATGAACAGTCGCGTCATCCATGCTTCTATGGCACTGTCGCCCTTGTAGGTGCCGATAAACTCAAAGACCTTTACAAAACCATCCTGAAGCAGATCGTTGGCATCAGCAGGGTTGCCGGAGTAACGCAGGCAGTAGCCGTACATTTTTTTACCGTAACGCAGAAAGAGTGCTTCCTGTGCGCGGCGGTCTCCTTGTTTGCAACCTTGTATGATGTCTTCATCCGTTAACAAGTAGTTTCAATATTAATGACGCAACATGGGGTGAATGGTTGCAAAAAAAAGCATTTTCTGCAATTAAGCCGTGAATTTAAGTACGATTAAAATACCTACATCTTTTATTTTGAATATACGGATTTTTATTGACATAATCAAGCAAATTCGGTATTCAGCTATTAGTACCGATAACTGCTTCCGTGAAGGACCTATAAGACACACACCTGCGATACGCAGTCTGTTTCTTTTTGACAGCGGCAATGCAGCAATCCAAATACATTATTAAACGCCAAACATCAACCGCATTTTTCCCATTCCGTTTTTTGTGACTTACCTTTGTGCACCCATGCAATTTGACCGCCAAAACCTGAGCAACGAAGCGCTAATCAACATTTACCGATATCTGGTAAAACCCCGAGTTATAGAAGAAAAAATGCTGATTCTGCTCCGACAGGGTAAGGTGGGTAAATGGTTTAGTGGCATGGGACAGGAAGCCATTTCTGTGGGGACCACGCTGGCGTTGCATGATGATGAATACATCTTGCCACTGCACCGAAACCTGGGTGTATTTACCACGCGAAATATTCCGTTCCGCAAATTATTCGCACAATGGCAAGGTAAAAAATCGGGCTTTACCAAAGGCAGAGACCGCAGTTTTCACTTTGGTACTAATGAATACCACATTGTAGGCATGATCAGCCACCTGGGGGCAATGCTGGGTGTGGCCAATGGCATTTCGCTGGCTCACAAGCTCAATAAAGAAGGTAAAATTTCAGTGGTTTTTAGCGGCGATGGTGGCACCAGCGAAGGCGACTTCCATGAAGCCCTGAACGTTGCCGCAGTATGGCAATTGCCGGTAATTTTTCTGATTGAAAACAACGGCTATGGGCTTAGTACACCCAGCAATGAACAATTTCGATGCAAACAGTTCATTGACAAAGGCATTGGATATGGCATGGAAGCTGTTCAGATTGACGGCAACAACATTCTGGAGGTGTACAACACGCTAACCAAACTTGCTGATGATATGCGTCAAAATCCCCGCCCAGTGCTGTTGGAATGCATCACTTTCCGCATGCGCGGCCACGAGGAAGCCAGCGGCACCAAATATGTTCCGCCCCAGCTTTTTGAAGAATGGAAAAAGAAAGATCCCATTGACAATTATGAGGCATGGCTGCTGAATGAGGGCATCATCACAACCGATGATACTGAAAATATCAGAAAGGAATTTCTGGCTGAGATAGATTCAGGACTGGAAGAAGTATTTGCAGAACCTGAACCTGAGGCCGATGAGACCGAAGAGCTTGAAGACATGTATGCACCGGCAAGCATTACCCATACTGAACCTGCCGGAAATGAAACCGAAAAAAGACTGGTGGATGCCATCAGCGACGGGCTGAAACAAAGCATGCAAAAGCATTCCAATCTGGTCATTATGGGGCAGGATGTGGCTGAGTATGGCGGTGTCTTTAAAATTACCGATAATTTTTACAAAGAATTTGGCAAAGAAAGGGTGCGCAACACCCCCATCACTGAAAGTTCCATATTGGGTGCGGGATACGGCCTGGCCATAAAAGGTCACAAAGCCGTGGTGGAAATGCAATTTGCCGATTTTGTAACCTGCGGCTTCAATCAAATTGTAAACAACCTGGCCAAAAGCCACTACCGATGGGCCCAACCGGCTGATGTGGTGGTGAGAATGCCCACCGGCGCAGGCGTGCAGGCAGGACCATTCCACAGCCAAAGCAACGAGGCCTGGTTCTACCACGTGCCCGGATTAAAAATACATTACCCCTCCAATCCCTACGATGCAAAAGGACTGTTGGCCACCGCCATCAACGATTCCAATCCGGTATTGTTTTTTGAGCATAAATTTCTGTATCGCAGCGTAAGCGGAATGGTGCCCGACGCCTACTACACACTGCCGGAAGGCCGCGCCACCGTGCACAATCACGGCGCCGAACTCTGCATCATCACCTACGGTTGGGGTGTTCACCAGGCATTGAAGCATGTTACGGAAAACCGGATTCCCGCCCGGGTGGTAGACTTACGCACCTTATTGCCTTGGGATAAAGAGACTGTAGCCGAACAAGTAAAAGCCACAGGCAAGGTTTTAGTTCTTACCGAAGACACCATTACTGGTAGCATTGCCTCCGACATTGCGGCATGGATCATGGAAAACTGTTTTCAATGGCTTGATGCTCCGGTAAAACGGCTGGGAAGTCTGGATACGCCCGTTCCCCTGGCGAAAACCCTGGAAGATGCTTTTCTGCCCTGGGGCAAATTGGGTAACACCATTGCTGAACTGAGGGCATTTTAACACCATGACAAATATGCCGTTGGAAGAAGCCATACTGGAAACCTGGAGGGTACACAACCGCAGCATGCTGTTTCTGATTGAGAACCTTCCTGAAAAGGCATTTTCCTGCACGTTGAGCCAAAGAGGCGGACGAACCATTGCGGCACAGCTCTCCCACTGCATCGATGTGCGGTTTTACAGGATGGATTCCTTTGTTAAGAAAAATAATATTGCCTTCACGCCTTTTGAAAAAGGATATATACCCAATCGGGCAGAGCTGCTGAATGCTTTTGAAGATTCCGGAAATATTATGGATAAGATGATGCTGGAATCGCTCAAAAGCGGCGGTGAAGCACCGCACTTTGCCCGCGGCATTGTGGTCATGATTGGTTACTATATATCACATGAAGCCCATCACAGAGGGCACGCCCTGTTAACTGCAAAAACGCAGGGAATTTCACTGCCAGATTCCCTAAAATGGGGTGTATGGGAATGGAATAAATTGTAATAATAAAAGAAATACCGAAATTGCCGCTTTGATTTCTTTGGTGAAAAAACTCATTTTTCTATACGCCTTGAGCATCACTACCCTCAACGCACAGCATTTCGGTCAAATTGGCATGGGGCGTTACGCCGGCATACATGCTGCCCGTATCAATCCGGCACTGATGGCCAACAGCAAGTACCTGTGGCATGTAAACCTAATAGGCGCATGGGTAAATACCAATACAAC
>JBILTS010000078.1:0-10383 GCA_044371405.1 Bacteroidia bacterium | reverse complement strand
AGTCAATGAGGGTTTTTTACCCGCCGAAAAACTGCAACCCGTGTTGGAGTTTGCCAGGAACCCGCAGGGCTGGCAGGGGTGATTATTCACAGTGACGTAAAACGTCTGCTTAAGCTGTTTTTGTCAACTTTTAATTAAAGTTTTGGCTTGGAGACAATGCAAGTGAGAAACAATAAGAACTTGAAGAATTAATAAAACTTCCTCAAATCCACGGTCTTGCCTGACATTTCTCTCTTTGCGGTAAGAATTACTTTTTCGGTATCAACATCGTACAACAGATGTCCTACTTCACCGGTAACATATACGGTGCCATCCTTTGAAACCGTGTACCTGGGGCCGCTGCCAACCTCAGCGCCAAAGCCAAGTTTTACGTAGCCCTTGCCGTTTCCTCGAACGCTGAACTGGATTCTTTCTGCGGTTGGAGCTATTTTGCCAATGCTGAATGAAGAAAGTGTAAGGAAGAAAGCGAGGCCTGAGAGTATTAAAATGTTTGTTTTCATATTACAAACATAACTAACATGCATTTGATACAAAATATATTTTTATCTCACGAAGAGCCGCATGTTTCATAATTATTGCATTTAATTATTGTTATTTCCGGTTATTATTTCTTAAACAGCAAGAAAAAACGGGGGCTCACAGTCTTTATGCCTATTGCAAATAAACCTGATTCGAATTGCAATAACCCGTTTTAGTAATAAATTCATCAGGATGTGCCCCATCTGTATTGCCAAAAGGCCAAGATACCCGAAACTCGACTTGCCAGGTACAGTTGCCGTTATCCCTAATGCCCTGAAGTGAAATAGTTCGGGCAAGATCCGAATCTAGATTGTTTTGTGTCTTGTCAAATTCACGGATGAATTTGTATGCTAATGATTCAATATCAGCTTTTTTACAATTACAACCCGATTCTTTTGGCGATTCTTTGGTGGCTGGTGTGGCTGCTGTATTGTTTGAATTTGTATTGACACATGAAACAAAAACAAGACCTATCAGCGTGAAAAAAACACTCGTATTACATGATATTGATAACCTCATGTTCAATATTAAGTATTATTATTTGTTGCTGCAAATTCATGCCCCAATAAATTCTTTGAGCCCACGAAATCCAGATTAACTCAAACCGCCTCGTTGTGATAATAGGCTTAATTTAGTGTTTTGTTGTGGGTTTACTCCTCAGTAGATAAAAAACAAGGGGATAGACAACTATCCCCTTTTCTTGTAAAGCGTTGCTGGTATTGGGTTTGGTGACCTCGACAGGAATCGAACCTGTATCAAAAGTTTAGGAAACTTCTATTCTATCCGTTGAACTACGAGGTCAGGGGTTGCAAAGATAATGCTTGCCTGCTTACCTTGCATAGGTTTAACACCCCAACCATGGAAAACTGGAAAGAAGAAAACAACGCCCTGCATAAAACTTATTTGTTTCCCTCATTTGAGATGGCTATGGCTTTTATGCAGCAGGCATCCGCCAAAATCAGCGAACTTAACCACCACCCGGAATGGTGCAATGTTTACAATAAAATTAATGTGCGCCTTACCACCCACGATGCCAACAATACAGTGACAGACAAAGACCGAAAACTGGCAGATTTGATGGATGGGGTGTTTGAAAGCTTGATTTAGCCTTATCTTTGCACCGCAAACCCCGCTGTGAAGCGGCGTAATTATTTGACATCATGGCACCCAAAAAAGAAAACAGCCGCGGAAAAAAATTCCAGGATCGGCAGCCGGGCGAAAAACGCCCCCGCAAAACCGGCGATGCTCCGGTAAAACCCAAAAAATCATTCGGCGACAAACCCTTTCGTTCAGAAGAAAAGAAACCTTTCCGCAGCAGCAGACCCGGAACCCGCGATTTCAGCGATTCACGAGCCCCGCGCGGCGACAAGCCCTTCCGCCCCAAAAGAGATGAAGGCAGCTATAACCCCGAAGAAAGACGCACTTCCCGCCCCGGCTTCAAAAAACCGTATGAAAGCGAAGGCAGAAAGCCCTTTAAACGCGAAGGCGGCGGCGACAATCGCTTTGGTGGCGATGACAGAAAAAACACCCGTGCTCCATTCAAAAAAGACAACGACTTTGGTGGTGGCTATAAAAAAGAAGGCAACAACACCCGCATAGGCAGCGGCAGGCCCGTTCGCAGCGATGACAGACCCGCACGTTCAGGCCCGCGCAAACCCTTTGAAAGGGATGAAAAACCAAGCTACGGCAAGCGCAGCGTGTATGGTGGCGACAAGCCCGCCGACCGCAAACCATTCGACAGAGAAGACAAACCGGCAAGGGGCAAACGCACTTCCTATGGCGACGAAAGACCCGCTGCCAGAACCACCCGTAAACCTTTTGACCGCGAGGAGAAACCCGTTCGCGGCAAACGCCCCTCTTTTGGCGAGGACAAGCCCGCCGCACGCAAGCCCGGCAAATTCAGCAAAAACAAACCCTCGGCGCATGTGAAAAGCACCCGCAAAGGAGCCGAGAAAAACTACAAAGGGAGCCGCAGAACCCACGAAAATACCGGCCGGGATTTAGAATATGCCAACCTGCTGACCGGTGAAGAGGTTCGCCTGAACCGCTACATTGCCAACAGTGGCATCTGCAGCCGCCGCGAAGCCGACGTGATGATAGAACAGGGTTTGGTGCAACTGAATGGTAATGTGGTAACCGAACTGGGGCAAAAAGTAAAACCCAGGGATGAAGTAAAAGTAGACGGCCGTCGGATTACCCCCGAAAAACCTGTATATATTCTGCTTAATAAACCCAAAGGGTATATCACCAGCACCTTTGATCCGGATGGCCGTGCCACGGTAATGGACCTGATCGACCTGCCAGGCAAGGAACGCATTTACCCCATTGGGCGGCTCGACAGAAACACCACAGGCGTGATGCTGCTCACCAACGACGGCGAACTGGCCCAAAAACTCATGCACCCCAGCTTTGAAATTAAAAAAGTGTATCGTGCCACGCTGAATGACAGACCCAGCAAGGATCACATGTTGGCCTGGGTTAACGGTATTGAGCTGGAAGACGGCTATATGGCATTCGAACAGTGTGGCTTCGTTGAAAAAGAAGACGAAAACACCCTGGGGGTTGAGATTCACAGCGGCAGAAACCGCATCGTGCGCCGCATGTTTGAGCATTTTGGCTACGAAGTAAAAAACCTTGACCGTGTGCTGCTTGGCGAATTTGACCACCTGAAACTGGGCCGTGGCAAATGGCGCTTCCTCAACGAAAAAGAGCAACGCTACGTAGAGCGGATCAAACGCAGCAATGCGCCCAAACGCAAGAAATAAGGTTATCCGGAGGGGTCGCATAAAAAGGCAGACATATTTGACAACTTTCCAAAGGTTGTCAAATATGAATGTAACAAAAAAAGCACCCTAAACCATTTAGGGTGCTTTTTAAAGGTTAATACGAAGAATTACAAAAGGTTATATTTACAATCCCTTAATTTTTAAGGGTGTAATAAGCGGTTTTATACCCTAATTTATTCCACCATTAGTTTTTGCGAATACCGATAATTCCCCGATTGTACCGTGATGAAATAGACACCCATAATCAAGCCCTCTATGCGGGTATCGGAATCCAGTTTGCCTGATTTTACCAAACGGCCCGCCAAATCAACAATCTGATACGTGCCACCCTCGGTTGCCCGGATGTTTACCGTGCCTTTCGAAGGATTGGGGTAGATTTGGACAGGGCTGTTTTCTGCGGTGGTATTAGCATTGTTCATGCAAATTGAAGTATACACCACATGCCCGTTGTTTTCTTCCATGGCTACACGGTAGTAGGCAAGTGTTGATAGTGGTTTTGGATCGGTGAAGCTATACTGGCGAACGCTGTGGCTATAGCCGGCTGCGGGGACCTCACCAATAGGCACAAACGATTGTCCATTTTGGCTGCGCTCTACCACAAAGCGTTTGCTGTTTTGTTCCGATGCGGTGCTCCAGTTCAGTTGAGCGCCCTGATTATCGCGCTTGCTGCAGTCAAAATGAAGCCAGCTAACGGGCAGTAATACCGGCTCTTGCCCAATACTAAATGGGGAGAAGGTGCCTGTATAGCCAGTGTAGCTGAGCGATGATGACGTAGAAGATGTGGTACCGGTTTGTTTGTCCCAAGCGGTTCCATTGTAATGGAAGAGACGCGGATTGTTCAGCCCGGAGGTGCTTTCACCGGTGTTCCAGTTAAATACAAAATCGATGCCACTGCCGGCATTCGCATTGGTCTTGCCAATAAGCCAGGTTCTGGTTACGCGCTCGGTGCTAAGTGTTGCCCCGCTACTTCCATTTTCGTAAACCTCATCAAGTACGCGAAGGTTAAAATCATCGGAAGCACCGGTGTTGTTGGTAATGCTTACAGGGTTATAGGCGCTGTTACCCACCGCAAAGGCAAAGGTGCCGGCATTGCCCACGCTGCGTTTGAGTACGCCGGTGCTGTTGGTCTGGAAGTAGTTGGTTCCGGTGCCCATGCTGAGCGAATTGCCTAGGGTGGCATTGTTGGTGCCCAGGGTCACATTACCACCCAAAGAAAGGGTTCCTGTGGTTTTGAAGGTCATGTTATCCTGCAGGGTAAAGGCGTTGGAGGAAATGTTTCCAGTTTGCGCGTTGCTGCCAATGGTGATGTTGGAGAACCCGTTTGCAAAGTTGGTGCTTAAATGGGTAGATGTAATTTGCAGTGTCCCCGACGCACCACACAAACCTATTGTATTACTGGTACTCTGCGGGGTTACCAATAATTCACCTGTCGTACTAATGGTTTTGCCGATTGCGAATGTGAGGGTGTTGCAGTATAAACTAATATCCCCCCCCGTAGAAGATGAAATATTCTGATTGACTGTTAGCGTTCCGCAATAAAAGGTTAGGGGACCCGCTGCTGTAGTTGCTGAACTAACGGTAATATTTGCTGTATTCGTGGCTTTTCCTATCGTTAGGCCGCCAATGCCGGCGGAAACCGTGAATCCTGTGATAGGATATGTAATTGCTGCCGTAAAACTGTTGGAGTTGGGTTGAATGATGAGCATGCCGGCTCCGGAAAATCCGCTGCTGCTGCTGCTGGGTGCATTTTGTTGGATTATTAAACGACCGTCATTAATTGTGGTGGCTCCTGTGTAGGTGCTCAATCCGGTCATTGTTAATGCGCTGGCTCCGGATTTGGTAACGCTGCCCGTCCCGGTAATTATGCCCGTATAGGCAATGGAATCGCTGCGATTGAATGTTAATGAACCGTAATTTTCTATATTACCTTGAATTGCACCGGTGCTACCGCCATTGCCAACATTCAAAACCTTACCGGAGGTAATTATGGTATAACCATTAAATGTATTGGCTCCTGTGAGGGTAACAGGTTCTCCAAACTGCGCTGTTGTTCCGTCGCTGGAAATTGCCCCAGATAGTGTCAAAGCTGCAGATGCGTTCAGACTGAAGTAGCCCGCATTGCTTATCGTAGCAGGCAAAGTTGAACCGGTTATGCCGAATGCGCCTATCCGTTTTCTTGAATAGGCATTGTTCCCATCGTTCAGTGACTGTGTACTTGCAAGCGTTTGAATTGTGCCACTGAAACTAATTGATCCGGTTAAATACACTATTCCACTCATTTGAATTTTTCTTATGCCTGCACCGGCAGAGGTGTTTGTTGTTGCTAACGGTATTGAGGAACCAGTGGTCGAATTATCTACTCCAATATGATAGGTACTTGAGCCAACCTTCGGTCTTTCGGCAGCGCCGGTTGTAAATATCGCAGTGTTAATCTTTATGGTAACATTTGCACCTGATTGTTGAAGCAAAGCAAAAACCGTTACCGTTTTAAAATCTGTCCCCAAATCCCGCTGTTGGAATTGTAGATGACCCTCATTTGTGACAGGATCATACCTTTTAAAGTTGGCCCCGGCAGGAAATACGCCTCCAGTGGCATTGGTGGCTACTCCATATTGTTCCGCCTCAGTAATTCGCTGAAGCACATCCAGTACATTGCTGTTTGTTTCAATGGTGGTTGCAGAGCTCGTCAAATTGGCACTAATTCTGAGCGAATCGGTCTCAGCAAATGCTATTAATCCGGTTCCTGAGATCGAATTAGGAAATTGCAAAATCCTTTTGGTGTTGAATTTTAAGGTTCCTGCCGTTTGTATTTCTACTGCTGATGAAGATGACAATGTTCCTCCCGCAGCTCGGATTAAAAGTTCAAGTGTTCCGGCTGCAATGGTTGTAGCTCCTGTATATGTTTGATTTTTTGTGATGGTTAGGTTTCCGTTTCCGGCTTTTATAAACGAACTGCCACTGCCACTAATTACGCCGGCATAAGTAGACGCAGAAGAAATGGTAATACTCGCAGTTCTATTCGCGGCAACAACCAAATTCCCCACGCCTGATATGGTCGTTGCATTGATCGTTATATCACCAACTGTTGTATTATTAGTTGTGATGCTTGTTGCTGCATTCAAAGCTACGGCCCCTCCGTTAACCGTAACAGGGCCGTTCATAGTAAAGCCACTGGTAACCGTAATGTTTCCTGTATTTCCCGAACCTCCAATGGTTAAACCGCTGCCGGCTGTGCTTGATGTTACAGCACTGCTGAATGTAACATTAAATATTGATGTGTTGCCCACAATGGTTACATTACCTGTCGTAAAATATCCCTGAAGCGTTGAATTGTTCAAAGTTGAATTAGCGGTTACCGTAAGTGTTCGGGTGGTTGTATTAAATGACCAGCCTGAAGCAGAACTTGCCGATGTTGAAATTGTTAACGTTTGACCATTTGCCGAACCAACAGAAAGGCAGAGCACTGAAATTACAAATGTTCTAATTTGAACTGTCCATTTACGAACCGGGCTCTTTTTGAGAGGAAATGACAAATTTCTTTTAAAATACTGATTTATCATGTTGCGGAGGATTAGAAAGCTTGAGTGAATTTGTTTTTCTGTAAAGAAGATTGACCCTCTTTGGTTTGAAACACAGGTGCAAAGCTACCCAGCTCCAGAATGGCCTACCGAAATCCCACCATTGCTTTATTTGTGCCCCCGCGTTCTTTTATTTTGTTTTCAACATTATTATCTGCATTTGTACTAAATTTTATCTCAAGTGCCCATTATTCATAAAAAACATCAAAATATCTCAGTTTAAAGAAGATAATTTCGCATTCGTCCATGGCAAGAAGAGTACTGTTCGTTTTAATTGTTTTAATTCCAATTTCGGGGTTTTCCCAGTTTTGGGATACTTCATTACTTACCCTTTACTCACGCCCTTTCTACTATAATGTCGTAAAAGCCCGTGACGGCAAAATTTATGCAGGCAGTTCAGATGGAATATTCAGACTTGAAGAAACCACACCCATAAAAATTGATAACCGAATTGGATATTTAAAAATAGACAGTAGCGGGCGGGTTGAACTAAATCCCAATGGCATTAAATACCACCACCAAACCAATTTCAACCATCTTCTGCCCTATCCTACCGAAAAAAGAGACGAATACCATACAGGCACGGGGAATTATTTTTACATCACCTCAAGCGGCAGGTTGCATGTATTTGAAATTCGACCGTATAGCTTTAGATATAGAAATCACAGCGTGCGAAGCGTTTCAGAAAACTTTACGGGAACTTACTCCGGTATTTACTTTAAAAACAAGCTATTACCTAAACCCATTTCGCCATTTACTGATGGATTCATAAGAGAAATGAATGGTAAAGTTTTCATGTGCACGAATGGTTTGGATGTTTTTAGTATTGAAGACATAGAAAATGGTCCGCCTTACAGAGCACTTAATTTACCAAACAACTTTGACTTCATCAGATGCACGGATATTCAAGCAATTGAAAAAAACAAGAATTATTTACTTGCGGCCAACAACAGCCTTGCTCTGCTCGACACCGGATTGAATTCGGTTAAAGAGTTGTTCAAAGGCAATTCAGGCACTAGCACAGTTTTATGGAATGAATACAGAGGTGAAGTCTTTTACTTCAGCTCCGGAAATCAAGTATTTGCCTATGATCTTTCTACCCAAAGCGTAACTCCATCATACAAATTGGTGGAAACCATCATGGATGGCAGGGTTAATCTTCATAATGCTTACATGCTTACAGAAAATGGTCTATACAGACAAAAAGGAGAAGAGGCACCTGAAAAACTAATTAAATTAAACAGAGCACATACACTCTTACCGATAAACGAGTCTGAGTTTATTATATCAACCGATGAGGGCCTATTTCTCTACAGGGCCGATGAAAACAAACTGCTAACGCTGATACCAGGTGTGGAGTTTAACCGCAGAAGTTTGTTTCTTAAAGATAATAAGGTGTATGCGGGCAGCATAAGTGGATTATTTGTTCTCGATTTGAGCCAAATTGATCAAATTATTGCCAATGCCAACAAATCCCTGAATGCCAACAATGCTAGCGGCATCAGCCCATGGATTCTTACAATAATCGCAATGGGTTTTGTATTTCTGCTGTCTATAATACTCATTTACCGAATGCGAATTAAAAGAATGCAGACTGTTCTTGACTCGGGAAAGGTTGAGGAAAAAAAACCACAAATTAGCCGTGAAGACATCGAGCTTTTTGTGAGAAATAATCTGCCGCTTGCTTCGTTAAAAACAATAAACACCCACTTTTCTACCAACACATCTATGGTTTACACACTATTGGAGCCAGACAAGCCCGGAGATTTAATTCAAAATCTGCGCTATGAAAAAGTAAAGGAGTTGAGAAAAGAGGGTAAGACAGCCAAAGAAATCGCATTATGCACTGGACTAAGCGATTCGTATGTCCGAAAAATATGGAATACTTTAGCATAATGGCCAAAAGTAAACGGTTTAAGGCCATCAAATTTCTTGGTTAGATTAAACAACCCCCCTAACAGGCTCAGACACCTGCATTCTGAGGCGCCATTCCATGGGCCATAGGTTGTTCCATTGGTGTCGGTTGGCATTCACAAATCCCACCGAAACATCGTTCCACACCACACGGTGCAAACCTTCTTTTCTATCCGGATTGGGCAGCGCTTCGCGGCGCAGGTAGGCCATCACTTCCGCATCGCTTAGATTTAACACAGGCCACTCATTGGACTCAAAACCCTGCAACAGTGCCACCGCTGTATCCGGTTTCCATTTTCCGTGAAAAATCTGTCCCATGGGGGTTCCTGCCGCATAAATACCGGGCAGAACTGCAAGCAACTGCTGCCATAACTCCGGGTTCAGGGTGCGCATGCCCCAAAGGCCTTGCGGGGTTTCTGCGGCGTGCAGGTTTTGGGGCAATCCGGCAAACGTGACGGGGGTCGCTTTTATCCGTTGTTTTCCGTGCAATTTTGCTTTTGAGCCCGCCCCGGTTTTTTGCATTACAGCCACAAAAAAACCCTCTCCCATTGTCTTGTGTGGAAATGCCCTAAACATTCCATCCTGGAGGCAATAAAAGGCCTCTTTGCCCAAAAATTCGGGCTGCAGGATATCTGCTCCCAGCGTTTCTGCAAGCCGGTTTACGTTGTCTTCATTTTCGGCGGTGTTGTAGGTACAGGTACTATATATCAGATAACCCCCCGGGGCAATGGCCGGCCAAATGTCGGTTACAATGCGCTGTTGCCGTTCGGCACAAAGTTTCACGTTGTTTTCGCTCCATTCATCAATGGCAGCCGGGTCTTTGCGAAACATGCCCTCACCGCTGCAGGGTAAATCTGCCACCACAATATCAAATTGGGCCCCGCTTGCACCAAACCGCGACGCATCGGCCCTGCTGACAATATGGTTGGCAGCACCCCATTTACAAAGGTTTTCGGCCAGTATGGGTGTTCGCGTTCCAATCACTTCATTGGCCACCAGCATGTCGCCCTCCCGCAGCACAGAAGCCAGATGGGTGCTCTTTCCGCCTGGCGCAGCACACAAATCCAGGATTACAGCGGATTCGGGCAAGGTGGCAAGCAAGCCCTCTGCGATACTGCCCACCACCATGCTGCCCGCCTCCTGCACGTAATAATGACCGGTATGAAAGGCAGGATCGGCAGCAAACAAAGGTCTTTCTGGAAGATAGTATCCATTATCGCACCAGGGAACCACCGAAGCCGCAACGGGTTTTGATGCCGTTTTTTGGGTGTTCACGCGGATGCTCACGGGTGCGGGCATGCGCAGGGCTTCCAGCAATGCCGTTACCTCCTGCCCATGCAGGATCGATTCGAGAGATTTGACAAAAGCGGCGGGAAACAATTTATTATACTAAAGGTTTAAATAATATTACTTAATTAATTGTCTGGTATTAATCTCCACCATGTTGCCAGCAGTTTCCGTTCGGGCTTTTGGTCATGCGCTTGCAGCGGTCTCCCGCTTTGGTTGCAGCACCGCATTGTACGGCTTCACCGGCAGCCGGGGTGGGTTTTTTTCCTCCTGATGGTGAGCTGGTGCTCCATTTCCAG
>JBILTS010000077.1:0-10455 GCA_044371405.1 Bacteroidia bacterium | reverse complement strand
GTGCAGCAACACATCTTCCAGTGCCAGGTTTAAATAAACATCTTTGTTTTCGCTGATAATCAGGCGCATGGGCCTTAGGATTGAGCAGGGTTTTTCCTGCGAAGCTCAAAGTTTTTGCCTAGATATACTTTACGCACCATCTCATCATTCGCCAGTTCTTCGGCTGTGCCCTGTTTCAGTAGTTTACCTTCAAATAGCAGGTAGGCGCGGTCTGTGATGGACAGGGTTTCCTGCACATTGTGGTCGGTGATGAGGATGCCAATATTTTTTTCTTTTAGTTTGGATACGATGCCCTGAATATCTTCAACGGCAATGGGATCTACGCCGGCAAATGGCTCATCTAATAAAATGAATTTCGGGTCGGTAGTGAGTGCACGGGCTATTTCAGTGCGTCGTCTTTCGCCGCCCGAAAGCACCTTGCCTTTGTTTTTGCGTACCCTGTTCAGCCCAAATTCTTCCAGTAGTGACTCCAGTTTTTCGGTCTGTGCCTCTTTGCTTAGGGTGGTCATTTGCAGAATGGCTTTGATATTATCCTCCACGCTCAGTTCTCTGAAAACCGAGGCCTCCTGAGGTAAATAACCAATGCCCTGCTGTGCACGCTTGTACATTGGCAATGAGGTGATTTCACTTTCATCCAGCATGATAGAACCTTGGTCCGGACGAACAAGCCCCACCACCATGTAGAAGGTTGTGGTTTTGCCGGCCCCATTGGGCCCCAGCAAACCCACAATTTCACCCTGATTCACTTCTACAGAAACATCATTAACGACTTTTTTAGAGCCGTATTGTTTCAAAAGGTTGTGACTGCTGAGCCGCATGCCACAAAAATACAACACAGCAGTGGCAAACCGGATGAATGGGTTGTAAAAAGCGTAACTTCGCAAGCCGGGACCATGAAAAAGCGAGTTTGCCATCTCAGTTCAGTACATGTGGCCACCGACACACGCATTTTTTATCGCTATTGCAGACATCTGTCTGAAAACTACACGGTAACATTAATTGCAGTCCACCCCAAAGAGGAAATACTCCAAGGCATTCACATTGTTCCCTTCAGGCGGTTTAAAAACAAATTGCTGCGGGTTTTTCTTACGTGGTTTTTAATGTTTTTTAAGGCAATTCGCAATCGTTCCGACCTGTATCATCTCCACGACCCTGAACTCATTCCCTGTGGCCTGCTATTACGTTTAATGGGCAAAAAAGTGGTGCTTGATATCCATGAAAATGTGGCAGAAGACATTTTCGACAAACCCTGGATTCCTGCAAAAAACGTTTTGTATGCCTGCTTCCATTTTTTTGAAAAGGTAGCGGTAAAAACGATGCCTATCATCCTTGCGGAGCGAAGCTATGAAGCCAGATATAAGAAGCTTGGAGCCGATTATACCACGGTGCTCAATTATGTTGATTTACCCTTTTTTAAGTCGTTTTCAGCAAATGTGAACCGCAAATCAAACCGCATTTTTTATATGGGTATTCTGCTGGAATCGCGTGGCTTGCAGCAGATTGCTGAGGCACTATACATCCTGAAAAAACAAGGTCATATTATCGAATTTGATGTAGTGGGCGAATTGTATTCATCCCTTGAAAAACAATTGCATGCATTGCCTTTTTGGGATGATGTTTCCCCACAGATTCATTTTCACGGAAGGTTAACCCTGGAACAGGGCTATGAGATTAGCCGGGAGGCAGCAGTGGGTATCTGCATTATTCAGCCCATGAAAAACAGTGTGGGCAGTTACCCCACCAAAATGTTTGAATACATGGCCATCGGGTTGCCTCAGGTCACTTCTGATTTCCCGTTGTACAAAACCATTGTTGAGGGTGATGGCTCAGGTATTTGTGTAAATCCTTCCGATCCGATTGCCATTGCCCATGCTATACTTGAAATTCTCCAGAACCCTGAGCGGGCAGAATCGATGCGTCAAAACGGGCTTCTGGCCGTTCACAAGTACCCCTGGGATGAAGAGATGAAAAAGGTATTCGACCTATACAGCCGCCTGCTCTGGTAAGTTTACCGCCGCATGAAGAAAAATGGCAATATGTGGCCTTACCTTTGCGTTATAGTTCCGGTGCGAAAAATTCTGCCTTTAATCGTGTTTCTGGTATTGCTGGCTTCTTGCCGTAAGGAACAGTTTTTTAAAGGTCAAACAACCCTAAAGCTTGCCACGGATACTATTTGGTTTGATACGGTATTCACCCGACAACCGGGCAGCACCTATCCCATTAGCGTTACGCAGATTACCTGGATTAAAAACCCGGAAAACCAGACAGTAAGAGCATCTTTTCGGCTCGGTGGTGGTGCTAAATCCGCTTACCGCGTCAATGTGGATGGCATTCCGGGTCCGGTCATAGATGAAGTGGAAATTCCGGCTAAAGACAGTGTTTTTGTGTTTGTACAGTGCAGTCTGGAGGCCAATGGTCAAACAGGTCCGGCCCTGGTGTTGGACTCCCTGTTGATGCAGGTGAACGGGCGTGAGCAGAAAATGATGTTGGGTGCCTATGGGTGGGATGCCCATTATTACAGGGATTCAGTTTTGCCCTGTGCCGGAATTTGGGATGATAAAACTAAGCCCTACGTGATTGTAGACAATGCCCTGGTGCCCAAGGGCTGTACCTTCACCATCAAGGAGGGCGTGAAAGTTTATTGTTCTGCCCGGAGTGCTTTATATGTATCAGGTAAACTGTTTGTAGAGGGTACACCCGGCAATCGGGTTCTCTTCACAGGCGACAAGCCGGTTTCTCCTGCACGCACCTTACCCAATCAGTGGGTAGGATTGTATTTCACGGTAGGAAGTGCAGGAAATAGCATTAAATATGCCGATATTCAAAATGCCGCCATTGGCATACGCGTGGATTCATTGCCGGTGGGCAGTGCGGATAACCTGGTGCTGGAAAATACCAAAATTCAGTACTGCGGACAAGCTTGTCTTGCGGGCATCACAGCTCACATCCGTGCCACCAATTGCCTTTTTGCCCAAACCGGGAGTTATAGTTTTTTGGGGCTGCTGGGTGGTAAATACGACTTCAGGCATTGCACGTTTGCATCTTATGTGAATTATACCACACGGCAGGACGGGCACTTTGCCATCACCAACACCCTTCGCGATGGCAATGGAAAAATTCTTGATACCAAACCCCTGGATTGCAATGCCTATAACTCTGTTATTTATGGCGATTTAGATGAGGAATTACTTATTGACAAAGGAGGCAGTGCGTCATTTACAACTGATTTTTCCGGCAATTTGATAAGAAGCAAATCCAAGCCTTTTGCCGGCACAACCAATATTTACAACAAGGATCCTCGGTTTAAAAACATTGGTGAAGGCAATTTTTCTCCCGACACGTTATCGCCTTTGCACAATGCAGGTATTTTGCTCACACCGCCCATAAGCATTGATCTGGATGGGAAATCCCGCATCGGTGTGCCGGATATCGGAGCTTATGAAAGGCCCGAATAAACTGCCAAAGTTTCTTTCAACTGCGTTTCTGTTTGAAAAACGACTGCATAATAGCAGCGCACTCTTCCGCCATCACACCACCTGTGACCTCAGTTTTCTTACCCAGCAGATGCTTGTCTATGCGGGTAAATCCGGTTTTGGGCTCTTCTGCTCCAAACACAATTTTGTGAAATCGGGCCCACTTAATGGCACCGGCGCACATCAGGCAAGGTTCAATGGTAACGTAAAGGGTGCATTCATCTAAAAACTTGCTGTTTAGGTAGGTGGCAGCTGCGGTGATGGCAAGCATTTCTGCATGGGCGGTCACATCATTGAGTTTTTCGGTCTGATTGTATCCTTTACCAATAATTGTATTTTCGTACACCACCACCGCACCAATGGGGATTTCATCCTCATCCATGGCTTTTTGGGCTTCTGCCAGGGCTTTTTTCATGAAATAATCATCGGTGAATACTTCCATGATGCAAAGATGCGGTCAATCTTTATTTTTTTAGGCAGATTTTGAAATCTTGTCGCTAACATTGTTGTTCTATTTACATGAACATCGGAATTGTGTGTTATCCTACCTTTGGTGGAAGCGGAGTTTTGGCCACTGAATTAGGTAAAGCCCTTGCCACACGAGGCCATCAGGTGCATTTTATCAGCTATAACCAGCCGGCACGTCTGGATTTTTTTACGGAAAATGTTTTTTATCACGAGGTTAGTATTCTCAAGTATCCGTTGTTTGAATACGCGCCTTATGAAACCGCCTTGGCCGGGGTTATTGTAGATGTAGTTAAAACCGCAAACCTGGATGTGTTGCACGTGCATTATGCCATACCGCACGCATCTGCTGCCTTGTTGGCCAAATCTATTTTGGCAGAGGAAGGAAGAAACATTCCTGTCATAACCACCTTGCATGGAACGGATATTACACTGGTGGGCCGCGAGGCAACCTTTGAACCTGTTGTAAGCTGGAGTATCAATCAATCGGATGCGGTTACTGCAGTATCGCAAAGCCTAAAAAACGATACGCTGGAGCATTTCCATATCAAACGCGAAATTGATGTGGTCCCCAACTTTATTGATTTTACGCGTTTCAACAAACAGCCCAAAGAGCATTTTAAGAAGGCCATTGCTCCCAACGGGGAAAAGATACTGGTGCATACCTCCAATTTCCGAAAGGTAAAGCGGGTGGAAGATGTGATTGCTGTATTTTGTCTGGTAAACCAGCGCATTCCTTCGCGCCTGCTGATGATTGGCGATGGCCCTGAGCGCAGTCACATTGAAAAAATGAGCCGAGATATGCAGTGCCACAATAGTATCACATTTCTGGGCAAACAAGAAGCCGTGGAAGAAATATTATCGGTTTGTGATTTGTTCATTCTGCCTTCGGAAACCGAAAGTTTTGGTTTGGCTGCCCTGGAAGCCATGGCTTGTGAAGTGCCCGTTATCAGCAGTAATGCAGGTGGCATTCCCGAGGTGAATGTTCATGGGGTAACGGGTTATTTGAGCAACGTGGGAGATGTAGCCGATATGGCCAACAATGCCATAAAAATGCTGGAAAATGAGGAGGTTTTAAAAACCTTCAAACGTAATGCGCTTCAACGTGCCAGGGAATTCGATCTCGATAAAATAATGAATGATTACCTGGAAATATACAAAAGATGTATAGCCCTTTGACCTCTTAGGGGGTTGACAGACGTTTCAGATTTTCTTTTAAATATTTCAAGGCAATTCCAATTTGGTTCTCAACTGTTTTGGTGCTAATGTCCATGATTTCTGCAATCTCCTTGTAGCTCAGATCAAACATGCGGCTGAGCAGGAATACCTGTTTGCATTTGGTAGGGAGTTGTTCAATCAGCCGGTTGATATGTTGCTGTGTTTCTTGTCCTTCAAGTATCCGGTCTACTGCATGTCCGGGAGAAACGGCCGTAAATTCATCGGGCATTTCGGCAAAGGGCAATTTTGCCTTTTTAATGTGGTTCAGACAGCGATTTTTAACGGCTGTGAATAGATAATTTTTTAGAGAATCATCCAGGATAAGTAATTGCTGCTTTTCCCAAATGCTAACAAAGACATCGTTAACAATTTCATCAGCATCTTCTTTGTTTTTGACAATGGCTGATGCAAAGCTGCTTAAACCAGGCCTAAAACGCCGGTACAGCGCATGAAATTGTTCTTGCTTGGAAGACACAGGATGCAAATATACGCGCTTTGTAAGCCCGATTAATTGCCCATATCACTTAGAAACTGTATGCGCATGAGTTGAAGCTCCTCGTGGCTAAACTCACCGTCGAAATGGTTGAATGCAGCTTCCAGATTATCTTCCTGAGCACTATGGAAGTACTCAAAAATCTCCTCCTGTAGGTCTTCATCTAAAAACTGATTCAGGAAATATTTAAGATTGAGTTTAGTACCGGTATTGATGATTTGTTCCAGTTCTTCCACCAGCTCACCAAAGCCAATACCCAGCTGTTTGGCCATTTCCATCAAATCGATTTTTTTATCAATATTGAGAATGATGCTAACTTTTCTGGCTGATTTTTCGGCATTGCCTTTCAATACAATATCCTGGGGGCGTTCAATTTGGTTTTCCCTAACAAATGTGGCAATATAATTAATGAATGGCTCACCAAATTTCAATGCCTTGTTTTTTCCCACTCCATTTATATTGGATAACTCTTCGAGGGTAATGGGATACTTGGTTGCCATATCTTCCAGACTTGGATCCTGAAAAATCACATAGGGTGGGAGACCTTTTTCTTTGGCTACTTTTTTGCGCAGGTCTTTCAGGTGTCCGAAGAGTTCTTCATCGCAAACGCTCTCCATTTTGAAATTTTCAAAATCATCTTCGCTCACACTTTCAAACTCCGTATCCACTGCCATCTCGTGCTTTACCGGCTTATCAATGAATGCAATGCCTTGATCTGAAACACTGAGTAGACCGTATTTTTCAATGTTTTTGAAAAGGTAATTATTCACCAGAGCGAGTCGCATTACAGATTTCCAAAAAACCTTGTCTTTGTCTTTGCCGCAGCCAAACAGCGGCAGTTCATCATGTTTGTAGTCTTTAATGCTGTCTATTCGCTTGCCAATAATGAAATTTACGATGTGAGTCATGGAGAATTCCCCATTAAGGGATTTCAGCGCCTGCATTGCTGTTACAACATTCTGGGTCACATCGTTTTTGGGCTTGGGATGCGCACAGTTATCGCACATGTGGTTACAGTCAGATTCGCTGAAATTCTCCCCAAAATAGTGCAACAATAATTTACGCCTGCACTGGCTGCTTTCTGCGAATGCAGCGGTCTCCGCAATCAGTAGCCCCCCGATTTCCTGCTCGGCCACCGGTTTGTCTTTCATGAATTTCTCCAGCTTTTCTATGTCATTGGGATTATAGAAAAGGAGACAATCCCCACGCAGTCCGTCACGTCCGCCGCGACCGGTTTCCTGGTAGTAACCTTCCAGACTTTTGGGTACATCGTAATGAATCACGAACCGCACATCGGGCTTGTCTATGCCCATGCCGAAGGCGATGGTGGCCACGATTACGTTGCAGTCTTCCATCAAAAAGGCATCCTGATGTCCGGCACGGGTCTTGGCATCCAGACCGGCATGGTATGGCAGGGCTTTGATGCCATTCATCTGAAGCATTTCGGCAATTTCTTCCACCTTTTTGCGGCTCAGGCAATAGATAATACCGGAACTGTTTCCGCGGTTTTTGATGAATGATAAAATATCTTTATGAACCTGATCCTTCCGGCCTTTGGGGCGCACCTCATAATAAAGGTTAGAGCGGTTGAATGAAGATTTGAATAATTTGGCATCCAGCATTCCCAGGTTTTTCTGGATGTCGTGCTGAACTTTTGGGGTAGCGGTTGCTGTAAGCGCAAGAATCGGAACATCATCAATGGCTTTCACCATTTGCTTGATACGGCGGTATTCGGGCCTAAAATCATGGCCCCATTCGCTGATACAGTGGGCTTCATCCACAGCAACAAAAGAAATTTTGATGCCGCGAAGCAATTCCAGGGTTTCATCTTTCTTTAGCGTTTCGGGTGCAACATACAGCAATTTGGTGCTGCCGGAGGTTACATCCTCCACCACCCGGGTAAAATCTGCCTTACTGAGCGATGAATTAAGAAAATGGGCCAAAGCACTGCTGCTGGAAAATCCGCGGATGTTATCCACCTGATTTTTCATGAGGGCAATCAGCGGAGAAATAACGATGGCCGTGCCTTCCATCATTACTGCAGGAAGCTGGTAACATAGGGACTTGCCTGCGCCTGTGGGCATGATCACAAAACAATCATTACCCTGAAGTATGTGATTAATAACTGCTTCCTGATTGCCTTTAAAGCCATCGAAGCCGAAGAATTCCTTAAGTGTGCGTCTCGCGTCGGTTCTAGTGTCCTCTGCCACGCCCATTGCCGTGCTCATAAATAAAGATAAATGCTTTCAGTTAGTAAATTTAACGTATAGGCTGCAATTTTGTTAGGTTTTTATTAATTTTTTTTATTCAGCTTTGCTTGTCAACCCCGCATACTAAATGCAAAATTTAAGTTAGTTTTGCATTTTAAATATTGTTCACTTGACACAGACCAAGGCAAATTTAATCAAAAGTTACGGAATCCAGGCCATTTCCGACGAATTAAATTCGCTGGCTGTGCTTCCTCAGTACATTGATGATTCCTTCTGTCGTTTGGTGGAGTTATTGCTGGATTCAGCCGGCAGGGCTGTGGTAACCGGAATTGGTAAAAGTGCTGTTATAGCGCAGAAAATTGTGGCCACCATGAACAGTACCGGTCAGCCAGCAGTATTTATGCACGCTGCAGACGCCATTCACGGAGACCTGGGTATAATACAGCCGGGTGATGTAGTCATAGCCATTTCAAAAAGTGGCAGTACACCCGAAATCAAAGCACTGGCCCCTCTACTTAAATCTTTTGGCAATCCATTGGTGGCAATGGTGGGTAACCTTAGCAGCGAACTGGCCGCCCAGGCAGATATTGTCATTAATACAACGGTAGACAAAGAGGCATGCCCCAATAATTTGGCCCCTACTACCAGCACCACGGCACAGCTGATATTAGGCGATGCCATTGCCATTGCTTTGCTGCGCATGCGCAATTTCAGCGGCAGTGATTTTAGCAAATACCACCCCGGTGGAGCATTGGGTAAAAAACTATACCTGCGTTGCGGCGATATAGCAGCCAGAAACGAGCAACCTGCCGTTTCTTCCACTGCTTCGGTAAATGAAGTTATTTTGTGTATTAGTAAAAGCCGTTTGGGAGCTGCGGCCGTAGTGGATCAAACCGGATTGTTGGGCATCATCACAGACGGAGATATTCGAAGAATGCTGGAAAAGCACAGCAACCTGCAGGGCATTACCGCAGCCGATATTATGTCGCGGAATCCTAAAACCATGGATACTGAAACCCTTGCGGTAGAGGCCGTTGACTGGATGAGCCGCCAGAAAATATCACAAATTATTATTCTTAGCAACGGAAACTATGCAGGAATGGTACATTTGCACGACCTAAACAGGGAGGGATTACTGTGACCGAAAACAAACATCACTACGTGCTTATCATGGCAGGCGGCATTGGCAGCCGTTTCTGGCCGGTAAGCCGTAAAAGTCTACCCAAGCAGTTTATAGACATTCTGGGTACCGGCGATTCCCTGATTTCCCAAACCTATAAGCGTTTTTGTCAGGTTGTTCCAAAAGAAAATATTTTTATTGTTACCAACCACGAATACACCTCGCTTGTAAAAGAACATATTCCCGGCATTACCGAAGACCGAATCCTGAAAGAACCTCAGGCCCGCAATACTGCACCGTGTATTGCCTATGCCAGCAATATCATTGCACAGATAGACCCTGATGCCGTTTGTGTAGTAGCACCCAGCGACCACCTGATTACACAGGAAACTGAGTTTTTCCGCATTATCAATGAGGCTTATGCCTTTGCAGGTAGTTACAGCCACCTGCTTACCCTGGGTATTAAGCCCACACGCCCCGATACGGGTTATGGATATATTCAATACAATACCATTCCGGGTGATGCCGGTTTTTATGAAGTGAAGACATTCACCGAAAAGCCCAACGAAGAATTGGCACAGACCTTCATAGAAAGCGGTGAGTTTCTGTGGAATGCCGGTATTTTCGTGTGGAATGTCAAAGCCATTTTAAAACGCATTGAACAGCATTTGCCTGAAATACACCAGTTGTTTGCCGAGGTGGATTTTTCAAACGAAAAGTATTTTGACGCCCTGGAAGTAGCATATGGTCAATGCCCAAGTATTTCCATTGATTATGGAATTATGGAAAAGGACGACAGTGTTTATGTATATCCGGCTACATTCGGATGGAATGACCTGGGCACCTGGAAAAGTTTGTGGGATGTGAGCAGGCACAATAATCATGACACTGCTACCATTGGCAAAGGCATTCATACCTATGAAACCTCAGATTCGCTGGTGTTTTCCAATACCGAAAGAATTGTTATTACCCATGGTCTCGAAAATGTGGTGGTGGTAGACAGTCCGGATGTGGTATTGGTGATGCACAAAGATAAAGAGCAGGAGCTGAGGCAGATTGTCATTGACATGCGCGATAAATACAAGGGGAATCTCACCTGATTTTCTTTGGGGAAAACTTGTGGGTTGCGTTTTTACAAAAGCTTATTTATATTTGCATTGCTGCCGTGCTGATAGCGGCAGCCCAACTGTTACGCGCTTCTATATACCAACATCCTGGCCATGCTTCACAGCGTGGCCTTGATTTTTTAAGGGCAGTCCAATCATGAATCCCCGACTAAAAGCACTTACCTACCTGCATATTGCGGTTTTTCTCTGGGGATTTACTGCCATTTTGGGGAAACTTATTTCCTATGATTCACTGAATCTGGTCTGGCATCGCATGCTGATAACTGCAGCAGTTTATTTCTGCATACCCGCCGTATGGAAAGGAGTGTCTGCCTTGTCAAGAAAAGACATACTGATTTTTATGGGAATT
>JBILTS010000076.1:0-10515 GCA_044371405.1 Bacteroidia bacterium | reverse complement strand
AAATGGTACCGTTGGAATTGGGTGCATACATTCTGGCACTGAAACCGGTGGTAAATTTCCACTTTTGAACCGTAAACCTTCGCTCGCCGGTGAGGTGATAAAGTGCTGATTTATCGTAAAAACGGGCTCCCACAGGCCCGCCTTCCCGGCTGTAACTGTATGTTTCAGTAATCTCTTTTTTCTTGGCCTCAAATTCGGGGGTACCGGGTACCAGTCTATCCAAATAAGGATCAGGATAAGTCAACCCCTGGTAATTGGTGAATTTGTTGGCTTGGGCGCGGGTTTGTGCATGCCATTGAGATAGCTGATTGGCATATGAAAGCATTAATGCATCATAATCCCTTTCCCAGTTTGGATTATACCGTATCGGTGAAAGTGTACCCAAATCATAATAGCCGGGTAAATTTCTTACATTTCCCCTGATAAAATTTAGCCAGTAATTCTGATAATCAGCAAACCATTTCTCACCGGGTTTTGCCGCATCTTGCATTAAAAAAGCGGTGATTACAGCATCATAGGTTCTGCCGGCGTCTTCATTGGTAGCATAAAAACGCAAATGACCTTTCTTGCCAAGCCATTCCAATCGATTCTGGAAAAACAAGATATCATTTAAACTGTAGCGATTATCCCCCTGATATACGGTGGTGCCGGTACCAAAGTTGAAACCATACTGAATTTCATTGCGTGCATTAATCTTGTAGGCCAGTACCAGATTGGTTTTTAGGTTGCGTGTATTGTAATCTACCAGGTCTTTTTCATTGTAACCATCTCGATAAAAAGCACCTAAACCAGGTTGGTCGGACTTTGATTGTGTGGAAACCTGATCATTGGCTGCCGTGCCAAAAACCTCATCGCCATACCTGTTTACGGCATCATAGCCACCCGGGTTGTTACGTCCGGCCTTGCTGTCCAGCGTGGGATCATAATTATCTGCCACCCAGTCATAAGCCCGCATGTAGCTCAGGCCCACTTTGAAGGCAAAAACATCACGTCCTTTGCTGTTTTTATACGCTTTGGCATAGCGAAGCATCACCTGCCCCAAATCCCTTTCTCCTACCTTCAGCTGTGCAGTCAAACCCTGATATTTCCAGGGATCTTTAGTGGTCATGTTAATCACACCATTAAAAGCATTGGGTCCGTAATACGCGCTGCTGGCGCCCACCACAATCTCGGTATTGGCTACGTCCAGCTCGTTGGCCCCCAAAAAATTACCCAGTGAAAAGTTCAAACCCGGTGCCTGGTTATCAACGCCGTCAATTAGCTGCAAACTTCTTACCGGACTGGTGCTGTTGAATCCGCGGGTATTTACAATTCTGAATCCCAAACTGGCCGCCGTCACATCCACGCCACGCAAATGTCCCAGCCCTTCATAAAAATCACTGGCCGGTGTTTCCTTAATGGCTTTGGCGTTCAAGCTTTCCACCGTAACCGGACTCTCCCTCAATTTCTCCTTTAACCGGCTGTGGCTGATGGTTACCTGACCAACCCCTTTCGCCACCGACTCCATTTCGATGGTAACCTCCGTAAGCGCAGCACTGTTTACCGTGTAGGTCATTTCCTGAAAATCCACAGCCGTAATCTGTATGGATTTGGCCCCTTTTAGGTCAATGCGGAATACGCCATCACCATCAGTGGATCCCGCTCCTCCGCGCCATGTGAGTGTTGCGGCGGGTACACCAAGCCGTGTTTCCCTGTCAATAATTTTCCCTGCCAGGATTTGCGACCAGGCAGAAAAACAAGTACAAAGCGTCAATAAGGAGAGTAAAAGTATTCTCATAAAAGCAAGAATAAAGGTGCAATATAGGGCAATTTCAGAAAATACAACTTTACAAATTCACAAGCCCTTATTGCCCCTATCTTTGCGCCGCTTTGATGGTCAGCAAAGACATCCTCCTTCTCGCCTGGAAAACCATGTGTACCGCAAGGGCCATGGCGCGTATTTACGACGAAAACAGGCCCATTACAAAATACGTTCATAGTACCAGCAAAGGGCATGAAGCCATTCAGCTCGCCACCGCCTGGCAACTGAAAGCCATTGATTTTGCCTATCCTTATTACCGCGACGAAAGCTTACTGCTGGGCATTGGCATGGAGCCCTATGAGCTGATGCTGCAGTTGCTGGCCAAAGCAGATGATCCTTTCAGTGGTGGCAGAAGTTATTATTCGCATCCTTCCCTCAAACGACCCGATAAACCCAAAATCCCTCACCAAAGCAGTGCCACCGGCATGCAGGTGATTCCAGCCACAGGCGCAGCACACGGCATCAAATACCTGGAAAAACAAGGGTTGCTGAAAGGCGCGGAAAAACCCATCGTCCTCTGTTCTTTGGGCGATGGCAGCGTTACCGAAGGCGAGGTTGCTGAAGCTTTCCAGATGGCCGTTTTACACCAGTTGCCCATTTTGTATCTGGTGCAGGATAACGACTGGGGCATCAGTGCCAGCGGCGATGAAATGCGCGCCATGGATGCCTTCGAATATGCGCTTGGTTTCAAAGGCATGCGCCGCCTGCGCATCAACGGCAGCGATTTTGTGCAGTGCTACACCGAAATGGAAAAAGCTGTGCAGTCAGTGAGGGAAAACAGAGCTCCCATGCTGGTACACGTGAAAGTGCCGCTGCTGGGCCACCATACCAGTGGCGTTCGCAGTGAATGGTACCGCGATGACATGGAAGACCACGAAAGACTGGACCCCCTGCCCAGACTTAAAAGTTTACTGCTAAATCTGGGTGAAAAGGAAGAAACCCTGAAGGCCATGGATGAAGAGGCGGAAACCCTCGCTGCTCAAGATTTTGAACGGGCAAAAGCCGCCGCAGACCCAACCCCCGACATGCTCTATCTGCATGAATTTGCCCCCACGCCCATCACCGAAGAAAGAGGTGTGCGGGAGCCAGCAGGGCGCGAACCCATTATCATGGTGGATGCCGCACTTTATGCGGTAGATGAAATATTAAAAAACAACCCCGAAGCCCTGCTGTATGGACAAGACGTGGGCAAACGCCTGGGCGGCGTGTTTCGCGAAGCGGCCACCCTGGCCCAGAAGTACGGTGACCACCGTGTTTTCAATACTCCCATTCAGGAAGCTTATATTGTGGGAAGCACTGCCGGCATGAGTGCCGTGGGCTGCAAACCCATTGTGGAAATACAATTTGCAGATTATATCTGGCCGGGTGTGAACCAGCTGGTGGAAGAACTCAGTAAATCCTGCTACCTCAGCAACGGAAAGTATCCCGTGGCCTCGGTTATCCGTGTGCCAACAGGCGCATACGGCGGTGGTGGCCCCTACCACAGCGGCACAGTGGAAAGCAGCATTCTGCCCATCAAAGGCATAAAAATCGCCTACCCCAGCAATGCCGCCGATATGAAAGGGCTGATGAAATCGGCCTGGTACGACCCCAATCCGGTGGTGATGTTTGAACACAAAGGCATTTACTGGAGCAAAGTGGCCGGCACAGAATCGGCTAAAACCCCCGAACCAGATGAAGATTATGTGATTCCTTTCGGAAAAGGACGTGTGGCCCTGGATTGCAGCAGCGAAGCCCTCAACCGGGGTGAAACCTGTGCCGTGATTACCTATGGCATGGGTGTTTACTGGGCCATGTCTGCCGCCAAAGCATTCCCCGGACAAGTGGAAGTCATCGATTTGCGTACCCTGGCACCCTACGATGAAAAACTGGTGTTTGATACCGTAAAAAAACACGGGAAAGTGTTGGTGCTTACTGAAGAAACCCTGCGCAATTCCTTTGCAGAAGCCCTGGCAGGCCGCATTGCACAACATTGTTTTGCGCAACTGGATGCCCCCGTGCAAACCATGGGCTCTGCCGACCTGCCCGCCATTCCCCTCAACATGGGACTGGAAGCGGAAATGCTGCCCAGCGCCGCCAAAGTAGAAGCTGCTTTGGAAGATTTGCTGTCTTGGTAACCTTAAACTGCCACATTTTTACGAACTTTGCTGCGCAAAATGCAAAATTTGACAACTTTTGAAAAGTTATCAAAGCTGACCCAACCCAAAACCCATGTCACAATTCACCCTGAACAGCATAGAAGAAGCCATTGAAGACATCCGCCGCGGCCGCGTGGTGATTGTGGTAGATGATGAAAACCGCGAAAATGAAGGCGATTTTCTGACTGCTGCCCGCAACATGACCCCCGAACTGGTGAACTTCATGGCCAAAGAAGGCCGCGGCCTCATCTGCGTGCCCCTTACCGAAGACCGCTGCGAATCGCTGAACCTGGGCATGATGGTGGGTTCCAATACCGCTACCCACGAAACGGCATTTACCATATCGGTGGACTTGCTCGGACATGGCTGCACCACGGGTATCAGCGCCCACGACCGCGCCAAAACCATTCAGGCGCTGATAGACCCAAATACCAAGGCCGAAGATCTGGGCCGCCCCGGACATATCTTTCCGCTGAAAGCCAAGGCAGAAGGGGTGCTCAGGCGCGCCGGACATACCGAAGCAGCCATTGACCTTTCCCGCCTTGCCGGTTTTGAGCCCGCGGGCTGCATCGTAGAAATTCTCAACGAAGACGGCAGCATGGCCCGTTTGCCCGATTTGATTGAGGTTGCCAAAAAATGGGACCTCAAAATCATCAGCATCGAAGACCTGATTCGCTACCGCTTACAACACGAAACCCTCATCCGGCGTGAAATCAGCGTGGATATGCCCACCCGATTCGGTGATTTCGAACTGGTGGCCTATAAGCAAAGCAATACAGACCAGGAGCACCTGGCGCTCATCAAAGGCAAATGGGAACCCGGAGAAGCCATTCTAACAAGGGTGCACAGCAGCTGCCTTACCGGCGATATTTTCGGTTCATGCCGCTGCGATTGTGGCGAACAATTGCAAAAAGCCATGGAGAAGATTGAAACCGAAGGCAAGGGCGTGATTGTGTACATGAACCAGGAAGGACGAGGCATTGGCCTACTCAACAAACTAAAGGCATACAAACTGCAGGAGCAGGGTTTTGACACCGTGGAAGCCAACCTGCAGCTGGGTTTCAAGATGGACGAGCGCGATTATGGCGTAGGAGCGCAGATCCTGAGAGACCTTGGGGTGAGCAAAATGAAACTCATGAGCAACAACCCCCGCAAACGCACCGGACTCACCGGTTACGGCTTGGAAATTGTGGAAAATGTGCCCCTGGAAGTGGAGCCCAATCCCCACAACGCCGGCTATCTGGCCACCAAGAAAAATAAAATGGGGCACACCCTTAAATAACCTTCACATGGACTTTCTGACCATCAACCCCAAAGAAACCGCCCTTCCCCAGCTGCACCAATACCTGCTGGGCAGCGTAGGTCCCAGGCCCATTTGTTTTGCCAGCACCATCGATGCCCAAGGACGCCCCAATCTGGCACCGTTCAGCTTTTTCAACGTGGTGAGTGCCAATCCGCCTGTGCTGGTATTTGCACCCAATAACAGCGGCCGTGATGGCTCGCCCAAACACACCTACCTTAATGCGAAAGAAGTGCCCGAAGTGGTGGTGAATGTGGTTACCTACAGCATGGTTCAGCAGATGAATGTGGCTGCAGCACCGTGGGACAAAGGCATCAGCGAATTTGAAAAGGCCGGATTTACACCCATTGCCTCAGATCTCATCAAACCCTTGCGGGTAAAGGAAAGTCCGGTGCAGATGGAATGCCGTGTTATTGAAATCAAGGAATTTGGGACCGGTGGCGGTGCCGGCAACCTGGTGATGGCCGAAGTGCTGAAAATTCATATCAACAAAGAATTTATTGGGGCAGACGGCAAAATTGACCAAACGAAAATTGATTTGGTAGGCAGAATGGGCGGAAGCTGGTATTGCCGCACCACACCCGATGCCCTGTTTCAGCTGGCACAGCCCATGCAACCTACCATTGGCTATGATTCCCTGCCCGAAAATATCAAAAACAGCCAAATTTTAAGCGCCAACGATATCGGCATGCTGGCCGGCCTGCCTGCATTTCCGGATGCGGAAATGGTAGCTAATATTCAAGAAAAATATGGCGCCGAAAACCGGGAAGTGGCGGCTAAGAAATTGATTGCGGAAGGCAATACTGCTGAAGCATTGGGATTATTGATACACTAAGATAGGTGCATCCCGCCGAAAATCGTATTTTTGCAGTTTCATTGAAACCGTAACCTCAGAATATGTATCCAACGCTGAAACAGATGAACTGGCCTGCCATTGAGGCCGAAATCCTCAAATTCTGGGAAGAAAACGGCATTTTTGAAAAAAGCATCCAAAACCGTCCTGCCGACAAGGCATTCACCTTTTTTGAAGGTCCGCCCAGCGCCAACGGCATGCCCGGCATTCACCACGTGATGGCCCGCGCCATCAAGGATATTTTCTGCCGTTACAAAACCCTGCAGGGCTATCGTGTGGAACGCAAAGCCGGCTGGGATACCCACGGCCTTCCCATTGAACTGCAGGTGGAAAAACGCCTGGGTATTCGCAAGGAAGACATCGGTGTAAAAATCAGTGTGGAGGAATACAACGCCGAGTGCCGCAAAGATGTAATGAAATTCAAGGATGTGTGGGACGACCTCACCCGTAAAATCGGCTACTGGGTTGATTTGCAGGAACCTTACATCACCTACGAAAACAACTACATTGAAACCCTGTGGCATTTAATTAAGATGCTGCACGATAAGGGTCTGCTTTACAAAGGATACACCATTCAGCCCTTCTCCCCCGCAGCAGGTACAGGCCTTTCCAGCCACGAACTCAACCAGCCCGGCACTTACAAAATGGTGAAGGACACCACCGTTGTGGCGCAGTTTAAGGAACAGGGCAGCGAGAACCACTATTTCCTGGCCTGGACCACCACACCCTGGACCCTTCCCGGAAACACCGCCCTGGCCGTGGGCGCCAAAATTGACTATGTGCAGCTGGAAACGCTGAATCCCTACACGGGTCAGCAGCAGTTGGTGACGCTGGCCAAAGCCCTTGCAGGTAAGTACTTTCAGCCCGAAGGCGAAAACGCAGATTTCGCCAGCTGGAAACCCGGCGACAAGGTATTGCCGTGGAAACTGATTTCAACCTGCACCGGCAAAGAACTCGCAGGCAAACGCTACGAGCAGCTGCTGCCCTACATGCAGCCAGAATCGGGTGATGCATTCAAGGTGGTGTGTGCCGATTTTGTGAGCACCGAAGATGGTACCGGTATTGTGCACATTGCCCCCAGCTTTGGTGCCGATGACTTTAAAACCGCCCGCGAAAATGGCATCGGAAACCTGACACCGGTGGACAGAAAAGGCCGTTTCACGGAAGAAATCACCGACTTTGCAGGCGAATTTGTGAAAGAATCTTTCCTCACAGAGGAAGAAAAAGAAGCCGAACGTGTTAAACAGGGCCGCGATAAATACCTCAGTGTGGATGAGCGCATCGCCATCAAGCTGAAACAGGAAAACAAGGCCTTTAAAGTAGAAAAATACGAGCACAGCTACCCCCACTGCTGGCGAACCGACAAACCCATTCTGTACTACCCGCTGGAGAGCTGGTTCATTAAAACCACCGCGCTGAAAGACCGCTTGGTGGAACTGAACAAAACCATCAACTGGAAACCCAAAAGCACGGGCGAAGGAAGGTTTGGCAACTGGCTGGAAAATCTGGTAGACTGGAACCTCAGCCGAAGCCGCTACTGGGGTACACCCCTGCCCATCTGGGCTACCGAAGACGGCGACGAAATCAAGTGCATCGGCAGCATTGACGAATTGCACAACGAAATCAGCAAAGCCAATGCAGCACTGGGTTTGCAACAATCCATTGACCGCGAAAAACTGGATCTTCACCGCCCCTACGTGGATTACATTACGCTGGTGAGCAACAGCGGCAAGCCCATGAAGCGTGAGACCGATTTGATTGACGTGTGGTTCGACAGCGGCGCCATGCCCATGGCTCAATGGCACTGGCCGTTTGAAAATAAAGAACTCTTTGAACGCAACGAAGTGGCTGATTTTATAGCCGAAGGTGTGGACCAGACCCGTGGCTGGTTCTTTACCCTGCATGCCATTGCCGTGCTGCTGTTTGATCGCGTGGCATTCCGCAACGTTATCGCCAACGGTTTGGTACTGGATAAATTCGGCAACAAAATGAGCAAGCGCCTCAACAATGCCGTAGATCCGTTTGAAGCCGTGGCCAAATATGGGGCCGATGCCGTGAGATGGTACATGGTAACCAACGCTCCACCATGGGACAACCTGAAATTTGACATTGCCGGAGTGGAAGAAGTGCAGCGCAAATTCTTCGGCACGCTTTACAATACCTATGGATTCTTTGCCCTGTATGCCAACATTGACAAATTTGTGTACGATGCCGGCAAAGCCATACCCCACGCAGCACTCCCCGAACTGGACCGCTGGATCATCAGCCGCAAAAACAGTTTGATACAAACCGTGAAGGAAGCCATGGACGACTACGATCCCACCCGTGCGGGCAGGGCCATAGAAACGTTTGTGTGCGATGACCTGAGCAACTGGTATGTGCGCCTGGGTCGCAAACGCTTCTGGCGCGGCGACATGAACGACGACAAGCAGGCCGCCTACGAAACCCTGTATCAGTGTCTGCTGGCAGTATCGCAGCTGATGAGCCCGCTGAGCCCATTCTTCGCCGACTGGCTGTTCAGAAGTCTTACAGCAACTGAAAAAGCTGAAGAAAGCGTGCACCTCACATTGATGCAGCCGGCTGACGGCAACCGAATCGATATAGAACTGGAGGAAACCATGCAGATTGCCCAGCAACTGAGCAGCATGGTGCTTTCGCTTCGCAAAAAGGAAAAAATCAGGGTGCGTCAGCCTTTGCAAAAGGTGATGATTCCGGTGCTGGATGAAACCTTTGGCAAACGGTTAAACCACATTGCCGATTTGTTTATGGCCGAGGTAAATGTGAAGGAAATTCAGACACTCTCTGCCGACAACAACCTGATTGTCAAAAAAATAAAACCCAACTTCAAAACCCTGGGGCCCAAGCTGGGTGCGGACATGAAGCAACTGGCACAGGCAGCGCAAAACTTCACGGCCGAGCAGATTCAAACCCTGGAAAAAACGGGTATTCTGAATGTAGATCTGGGCAACCGTCAGTTTGAACTGGATCTGTCCGATGTGGAAATTTTAACCCAGGATATGCCCGGCTGGCTGCTAAGCACTGAAGGCAATCTTACCGTGGCGCTGGATGTGAACATCACCCCCGAACTGAAGCAGGAAGGGAATGCCCGCGAACTGGTAAATCGCATTCAAAACCTGCGTAAGGACTCAGGGCTGGAAGTTACCGACCGCATTGTACTGCATTTTTCCGGCCCTGTAGAACTGGAAGAAAGCATACGAGCATTTAAATCGTATATTTGCAGTGAAACGCTTGCCGATAATGTTCTTTTTGAAGACTGCGCAGACGGAGAAGCCATTGAGATAGAGGAATACGTTGCCAAGCTCAAACTCGTAAAAGCCCAATAACACCCCAAACTTAATCTAATTCACCATGGAAAAAACACGTTACAGCGACGAAGAGTTACAGGAATTCAAAGACATCATTTTGAAAAAACTGGCCTCTTCCCGTGAGGAATTCACCACCCTGCAGAAAAGTCTAAAAGACGGCAACGAAAACGGTACCGACAGCACCAACAATAATTATTTAACCCTGGATGACGGTGCTGATACCTTCGAGAAAGAAAACACCACCCAGCTGGCTGCCCGCCTGATGAAATTCATTCAGAACCTGGAAGCTGCGCTGGTTCGAATTGAAAACAAAACTTATGGTGTTTGTAAAACTACAGGAAAACTAATTCCCAAAGAGCGCCTGCGGGCTGTTCCACACACTACGCAAAGCATAGAGGCCAAACTTGGAAAATCCTGATTCAGAAAAAACGAATGCATTCATCTTCCGCAGTCTCAAGTTCTGGCTGCCGGTAGGTATTTTATTGCTTTCACTATTCATAGATCAGGCCATCAAAATTTATGTTAAAACCCACTACTGGCCAGGACAAATGGTGCCTTTGCTGGGCAATTGGTTCAACATGTATTTTATTGAAAACAACGGCATGGCGTTCGGCATTGAATTGGGTGGCCGACTGGGGAAATTTTTACTCACCGGATTTAGAATCGCCGTGAGCATCTTCGGTGCCTGGTATCTGTGGCAAAACATTCGCAAATACGCGCACACAGGGCTTTTGGTATCCATTGCATTTATTTTGGCAGGTGCTATTGGCAATATCATCGACAGTGTCTTCTATGGCGTATTATTCAAGCACCGCAATTTTGATTACGAGGGTGGATGGTTTGAAGGCCGTGTAGTGGACATGTTCTATGCGCCTCTTATCGAAAGTCGGTTTCCGCAGTGGTTTCCGTTCTGGGGCGGACAGGAATTTACCTTCTTCAGCCCCATCTGGAATTTCGCCGATGCCTGCATCACCATCGGCGTAGCCATCATCATCATCGGACAGCACAAATTCTTTGTGCAGGATACAAAAAAAGAATCCGCCGAATTACCGACGGACGCTTCAATAAACACAGAAGAAGAAATATCTTAAAGTCTT
>JBILTS010000186.1:0-3115 GCA_044371405.1 Bacteroidia bacterium | reverse complement strand
CGGAATTGAAATCCTAACATCGGGTTCGGTGCCGTTATTTTCCGTTATTACCATCAATTACAACAACCTGCGTGGGCTGCAACGCACCTATGAAAGTGTGCGAAAGCAAACCGCCCGCCATCAAATCCAATGGATTGTGGTGGATGGCAACAGCAGCGATGGCAGTGCGGAATTTTTAAAAAGCCATGCTTCAGATATTGATGTGTTGCTGATTGAAAAGGATAAAGGCATTTACGATGCCATGAACAAAGGGCTGGCACAGGCAGAAGCCACTTATGTGTGGTTCATGAACAGCGGTGATGTGATCTACCGGGAGGACGTAGCCGATAAATTATCCGCCCTTACAGAAACCCAACCCGATGTGCTGTTTGGCGACACCATGTTCATAGATGAAAATGGCCGCGATATTGGGCTGATCAGTCAATTAAAACCCCAGCGTTTTCCGGAAAAGCTGGATAAATGGTCTTTCAGGTTTGGGATGAATCTTTGCCACCAAAGTTTTATTGCGAAAAAGTCAATCTGTCCGGACTATAACCTGCATTACAGGCAAGCTGCTGATGTGGACTGGATCATAAGGATTCTGGAGAAAAACCCCGTCAATATTCGGTTTGAGGGGGTTGTTGCCGGCTTTGAAACCGGGGGCAGCAGTTCACAACATGAAAAAAAGGCCTGGAAAGAGCGATTTTCAGTGTTGTCGAAGCATTATGGTTTTTTACCGAATTGCATCAACCATTGCTGGATAGTTTTACGAAGATTGATGTTTAATTTGAAGATTCGATGAGCAACACCGCGCGGGTAGATAAAAGCATGTTTGAGGAGACCCACTACCTGGGCAAACCCGCCGATGCCGATGATCTGATTGTGCAGCGGCGTTTGCGTATTTTGTACAATATCCCCGGTTTTACCGGTAAAGACCTGGATTTACTTGAAATTGGCTGTGGCAATGGCAATACGGTTTTGCGCCTGGCCCCCGAATTTAAAAGTGCGGTGGGGCTGGAATACAATGAAGCACACCAACGGGAATTTGAAGTGCTTCGAGATCAGCTGAATGTTTCCGATGCCTCATTTCAGGTGTGGGACATCATGGAAAAACCCTATGCACCTGCGGTTGACCGCCTTGTGAGTTTTGAAGTGATAGAGCATTTGCCCTCCGAGGACGGGCTTGCCAACTATGCAGGCAGCTTAAAATCAGGCGGTCTGGCAGCTTTTAGTGTCCCAAATAAATGGTGGATTTTTGAAACCCATGGAGCCCGTTTACCACTGCTGCCCTGGAATCGCGTTCCGCTATTTTCATGGCTTCCCAGGCCCATTCACGAGCGCTGGGCCAATGCCCGAATTTACACCAAAAACCGAATTAGGAAATTGCTCGAGAAGCATGGTTTTGAAGTGCTGGATATGCAATATGTGATGGCACCCATGGATGTAATCAAATGGAAGCCACTGCAACAATTTCTCAGAAAATTCGTTTTTAATGCCGATACGACCCGTATTCCATTTAAATCCGTAAGTATCTTTGTCACCGCCCGAAAAAAGTAAACATGAAATTCCACATCATACTCATTGCACTGCTGTTTTCAGCAGTAAACGCCCGGTCACAATCCGGCAATTCAACTAAAGAAAATGCAGGTAAACTTTGGTATCAAAATCCATTCAACAAGAAGAAAAACTTCAGCATTAAGCTGGATAAGGCATACAAGCTGGTTGATAAATTGAACCCCACCGAAATTGTGGTGGCAGTGATTGATGGTGGCACAGATCCGCATCACCCCGATCTGCAGGCCAATATGTGGCACAACCCCAAAGAAATTCCCTTTAACAATGTAGACGATGACAATAACGGGTATACCGATGATACGGTTGGCTGGAATTTTATTGGCGGAAAAGACGGACAAATGGTGGGTTGTGATAACCTTGAAATTGTGCGTTTGGTGCGCGAACAGTCAAGGGAATTTGAAGGATTCAAGGCCGAAGGAAATCCGGATAAGCAAATGGTTGCCAAGTATGAGAATTTCTTGAAAATGAAGAAGGATGTGGATGAGAACAAGGAAAAATACACCAAGCAACTGGAACGCGTGAAACCCATTCTGGATACCATGGAAGGCATCATGAAAAATATGGGAACCACCACGCCTACAGAAGACCAGGTACAAGCGTATGAGCCCAAAACCCTTATGGAGTCTATCATTATGGGTATTTTGAAACAAAATAAAGGGATGACCTTTGGCGATTTATATAAGGGTCTTACCGAACAGGTAAAGCAAATCGAAGTAAGGGCTAATTGTCAGTACAATCTTGATTATGATCCCCGCTCTATCGTGGGTGATGATTACAAAAATGCCAATGAGAAGTTATATGGCAACAACAGCGTAGCCGGCCCCGATGCTTTCCACGGAACCCATGTGGCCGGAATCATTGCTGCAGTGCGCGGAAATGGCATTGGCGTTGAAGGGGTGGCCTCTAAGGCAAAAATCATGGTAGTGCGTGTGGTGCCTGATGGTGACGAACGCGATAAAGATGTTGCCAATGGTATTCGTTATGCGGTAGATAATGGAGCCAAAATCATCAACATGAGTTTCGGTAAGGGTTATTCATACAACAAGCAGGTGGTGAATGAAGCTGTAGAGTACGCCGGCAGAAAGGGAGTTTTATTGGTGCATGCCGCAGGCAACAGCAACAACGATAATGATGCCATCGGTAATTATCCCAACGACTCGCTGCCGGGCGGCAGATTTGCAGAAACTTGGATAGAGGTTGGTGCCAGCCAGCAGCAAAGCAAGCACCTTGCCACTGATTTCAGTAATTATGGTAAAAACAATGTAGATTTGTTTGCACCGGGATACGAAATATTCAGCACTACCCCCAATAATGGTTATGAGAATGCCAATGGAACGAGCATGGCGTCACCGGTGGTGGCGGGTGTGGCAGCCCTGGTATGGAGCTGTTACCCCAACCTCACAGCTGTTCAGGTTAAAGACATCCTTATGAAGAGCGCTACCCGACACAAAGGCAAGGTGGTATTGCCCGGAACGGAGCAAAAAGTGAAATTTTCTGAACTGTCTGTTTCCGGTGGTGTAGTAAATGCCGAAAATGCCTTGAAAATGGCAGCAAGTATTAA
>JBILTS010000075.1:0-10640 GCA_044371405.1 Bacteroidia bacterium | reverse complement strand
GCATAATTATAAATACCCTGTTATACTATGTTTGGGTATCGGTTTTATCACCTCGGCCGGAGGCCTGGCTCACTTACTGATGATGCAAATTATGCGGCAGCTATCTCTTCGGATTCTGTCGGTTCATCATCTTCATCTGTGATATCTTTTTCAATAACCAGATTGTCTATGATGAATTCCTGTCTTTCCGGTGTGTTTTTACCCATATAGTAATTCAGTACTTTTTCTATACTGCTGTCGGCACTCAATACCACTGGTTCCAGACGAATATCTGAACCAATAAACCGGGCAAATTCTTCAGGTGAAATTTCGCCCAAACCCTTAAAGCGGGTGATTTCTGGTTTTCCTCCCAATTTTTTTATGGCTCTTTGACGCTCTTCGTCATTGTAACAGTAGAAAGTTTCTTTTTTGTTTCTCACCCTAAAAAGCGGTGTTTGCAGTATATAGAGATGCCTGTTTCTTACCAAATCGGGGAAAAATTGCAAAAAGAAAGTCATCATGAGCAGGCGTATGTGCATGCCATCTACATCAGCATCAGTGGCTAAAACAACTTTATTGTATCGCAGGTTATCCACCGATTCCTCAATATCAAGGGCATGTTGTAGCAGGTTGAATTCCTCGTTTTCGTAGACCACTTTTTTCTTGAGGCCGTAGCAATTCAATGGTTTTCCCCTAAGACTGAAAACGGCCTGCAGATCTGGGTTTCGGCTTTTGGTGATGCTTCCGCTGGCGCTGTCTCCCTCCGTGATGAACAGGGTGGTTTCAAACCTCTTTTCGTTTTTCTCATCGGGGAGGTGCACACGGCAGTCGCGAAGTTTTTTGTTGTGCAGATTGGCTCTTTTTGCACGCTCTTTGGCCAATTTTTGTACGCCTGCCATGTCTTTGCGTTCCCGCTCATTTTGCAGGATTTTCTTCAGTAGGGCATCAGCGGTGGCTGGGTTTTTATGCAGGTAATCGTCCACCTGTTTTTTTACAAACTCCAAAATACCGGTTTTGATGCTGGGCCCGTCAGGTCCCATATCGGCACTGCCTAATTTGGTTTTGGTCTGGCTTTCGAAAACCGGTTCCTGCACGCGCACGCTCACAGCAGCAGTAATGGATCCACGGATATCTGAGGCGTCAAATTCTTTTTTGTAAAACTCTCGGATGGTTTTTACCATGGCTTCGCGGAATGCTTGTAGGTGTGTGCCTCCCTGGGTTGTATATTGTCCGTTTACAAAAGAATAGTAATCTTCGCCATAACTGTCTGTGTGGCTGAATGCAATTTCCACATCTGTGCCTTTTGCGTGCACAACCGGATATAGCATGGTTTCGGGGTTTACCTTGTGTTCAAGTAGATCAAGTAGACCACGCTTACTGCTGTAACTCTCTCCGTTGTAGTAGATGGTGAGACCGGCATTCAGGTAGGTGTAATTTTTTATTTGCTCACGCAAATAGTCATTGACGAATTTATAATTTTTAAAAATGCTGTCATCTGGCTCAAATATGGTAAGGGTGCCATTGTTTTCTTTGGAATCAAACTCCGGCAGGTCCTCTTTAAGTTCACCACGGCAGAATTCTGCTTTTTTGGTGCGACCATCGCGGAAGCTCTGTACACAGAAATAATGGCTTAGTGCATTTACTGCTTTGGTTCCCACGCCATTTAAACCAACAGATTTCTGGAATGCCCTGCTGTCATATTTACCACCGGTATTGATTTTGCTAACGCAGTCAATCACTTTTCCTAATGGGATACCACGACCAAAGTCCCTGACGGTAACGCGGTGTTCTTCCACTTTTACTTCAATTTTCTTTCCGTTGCCCATCACATGTTCATCGATGGAGTTGTCAAGGATTTCTTTCACCAATACATAAATACCATCATCGGCTGCGGTGCCGTCGCCCAATTTTCCAATGTACATGCCCGGACGAAGCCGTATATGCTCTTTCCAGTCCAGACTTCGTATTTCGTCTTCGGTATACCTGGGGGTATTTTCTGTCATAATTGCAATATTATAATTAGAAATGGCTTTGCTCCACCATAGTTGTTCACAGTCTTCATAAATTTGCACATGCGATTTTTGACTTTACTAACTCTTTCGGTTGTAATACTGGCATGCCAGACAGACATGGACAAAAAACTGTCTGTAATTCAACCTTATCTAACACAGGTGCAGGATTCTATGAACGTAAACCGCATTCCGGATTCCATGGCAGTCCATTTTCAGCAGTTTGCGGCACGGTATCCTCAGCATAAGGCGAGTGAAAAACTGCTCTATGCCGCCACCCTGATTGCGGAACGCAGCGGACGTTATTTTGAATGTGCAAAATGGTGCGAGATGTATGTGGCGCATTATCCCAAGGGCAAATATGTGTTTGCCTCCATGGTTGCAGCCGCACATAATTATGAGAAAACAGATCAGTTTAGCAAAGCCCTTGAATACTTTGACAAAGCTGCACTGATGGAGCCAAACTCAACGATAGGGAAGCAATGTGCTCAAACATCTGCCATGATTAAGAAAGGGCTGATTACGCCCGAGCAGCAGCTGGAATACATTTTACAAAACAGCAAGGATACCGCTCGGTAATTATCTTTTCTTTTTCTTTTTGAAATCGCCTCGTTTCCAAGCATCCAGAAACTGCACCCATGCCAGCGGACTTAGGTAATTTTGCGGTGGTGCCTGTTTATAGTAATAAAGCTGTTGAACACGGCTTTGAGCAATCATCTGCTGGCTTGCTTTTGCATCGGCAGGTCGCATTTTGAGTTCTTCCTTGGCTGCCTCCAGTTCAAGATTTTTACGGGCAATTTCGTAGGCGTCATCCGGTGGCGTGGTATTTACAAATTCGTGGTCGAAAAATGATTTAGATGGAAGTGCACGGATAAATATTACCGGAATGTCAATGGTATCCTGCACCATGGTTTTGATGATATTATAGCGATTGCCGGTGAGGGTGTCCGGGATTACGTGCCATGATGCTGTTTTTTCTGCCTGGGTAAACCAAAGGGTATCACCTTTCATTGCTACAATATCAAAATGACCAAGTAAATCTGTGTAGCCGGCAAGGCCCCGGCGGCTGTTTTTAATGGATACGTAGGGTATGGGTTTTAAGCTGTCTGAAGTAAGAACCAGGCCGGTGAATAGAATATAGGGATTGATGCTGTTTTGGGCTCGGAGGTTTTGAGGAATGAGAGCCAGTATGGATAGCAATCCAAGAACCAGGGTTTTAAACAACATATTACAACAGAATATACGCATTTTTTGTCACATTTCCAAATTTACCAACCATAAACCGACCATAAAATACCGGCAATGACCGTGCCAAGAACAATCAAGGGGGGGGGTATTTTTCTAGAGAATATGAGAATTGCCGCAATGATGAAAATTCCGATATCGGAACCCTCGGTCCGTATGTCGGAAATCCGGCTCCAAAAGTGTTGATTAATGATGAGGGCTGCAGACAAAATAAAGCCCGCTGAGGCGGCAAAGATGCCATCGAGGGAGCGTTTGACGATAGGGTAAGTTTGAAGCCTGCCCCACAAAGGGAATGCAAAGAACACAAGCAGAATTCCCGGAAGGAAAATACCTACCAGCCCAATTATGCAGCCCAGCAGCTGACCTTCAAACCCGAATCCGGAGGTGCGCATGGCAATCCCATTGAGATATACGGCAAGGTTGAAGTTAGGTCCCGGCATACCCTGTATTAATCCCAATCCGGTATTTAACTGTTCGATGCTCATGTAGGGTTTATGGTAAACGTAATGTTCCATAGCCATAGCACTTAGGATATTACCCCCACCGAATGAGAGGGTACCCATTCTGTACGTGTTTTCAAAAAGTACAATGGGTTTGCTGAGTCCAAGGGTTTCTTCATTGTAGCTTAAAACCAAGCCGAGGGCCCCAATTAGCAGGAAAATAAATAGCAGCAAACTGAGGTTGGCCCAGCGAACTTTACCAAATGGCTGTGGGTTGGGTGTGAATTTACGGTTTCCAAAATTGCTGCTGATAACCCCGCCAATTAATACACCAAAAGGGAAAATAAGGGGATTTCTAAATATGAAACCGGCTATACCTGCCAGTATAAAAACAAGATAATTAATGTTATCCTTACGGATCATGTTGAACATGCTGTATACCGCATAGCAAAGAAAAGCAGCTACCATGGGCTCCAAAAAACGAAGGTGTCCGTCGCTAAGAAATGACGGAGACAGCGTAAAAATGGTCATAACACTTGCACCTGGTAATACCCAGGCCAGCAAAGTAAGAAATGCAAGACCGGGGCCACCCAGTTTAAATCCAATGGCCGTGATTGTTTGTGTAGTGCTGGGACCCGGCAATATGCTGCAAAAGGCATTAATGTCTGTGAGTTCTTCACGCGTTAGATAACCCATTTCATCCACCAGTCTTTTGCTGAATAGGGGAAGGTGCATTTGTGGACCGCCAAATGCCGTGCAACCGAGCAGGAAAGCAGATTTAAGAAATTGCCACTTCCGCAGTTTCCCTATTTTTGCAGTATTATGTGGCATTTCAATAGCAAAACAACGAAAATATGGGCACATATTTCAGTTTTTATCCCGGTATTTATCTATGGACTAATGTCCTGTGGTGGCGGCAATATCTCTGAAAACAGGGCTGAAAGTATCCGCGGTACTGATTCTTTGTGGGTTTCTTTACAAGAAATTCGCAGCAGGTTTGGATATAAAATCAATGAAATTGATGAGCGTCGTCATGTGATGGACAGTGTACTGCAATGGTTGAAATTTGCCAAAGAAAAGGATATAACCAATGAAATCAGACCTCAGATTTTACAGTATAACTCTGTGTTTCGCATATACAGGGATTTTGCTCCAAAATACAAAAAGTGTGTGCTGAAAGCAGAAGAATTGTTTTACGAAATCAAGGCATTGGATAAACAAGTTAAGGCAGGTAATTTTGACAATGATTTACCGGCTTTTGGCAAGGAATATCGCAAACTGAGAGGACAGCTAACAAATCTAAAAATTGAGGTTGAAGAAGTGTTGGGCCGGCTCAATGCGGTAGAACCCACCTACAGGCGAATAGCAGATCCCGTGGAGGAATTTGCAGAATCAATGCATTAAACCCACTCCACGGGCCAGTGGTTTTTTGATGGAAATTGTTTTTTGAGTGCTTCAAGCGCCTCATTACATTTATTTTTCCATGCTGCTATCGCAGCTGGGTTTTCAGCCATCACCCTGTGATTTTTCATGCGTAACCAGTTGCCTGCATGCTCCAAATACTTGCGGCCGGCTTCACTGAAGCAGGTTTCGCAAAAACGCTTAAAAATATATGAAGTAGCCCATGTGGACGGATGGGCCAGGTCTTCGGCATAAAATCGATGATCCCTCAGCTCTTCTGTCTGAATTTCATAGGATGGGAAGTACAGAATTTCGGGGTGTTCTTCTCTCAAGGCAGCAATGGCGCTAAGCAACCGACTTTTACTGATTGCGTTTTCCTGAATTCCGTCGCGAAGGTGTTTAACAGGGCTAATAGTGAAGATTATCCTGATTTTTGGATTGATTTGTAGCAAATAATAGATGCAATCCTTGAGGGCCTTGCCAATCTCGGTCTCAGTAAGCAAACGCGAGGTGAATTCGTGATTTGGTATTTTATGGCAATTGCCAACAATCATATCCAATTCTCTCATTTGCCATACCCTGGAAGTTGCAGGAGTAATAATGGCTATATCGGCTTTACTTATGAAATCATAGGCCTGCTCTATCTTTTCATTGATTTTATTAGCCAGCACTGACGCATCTGTGTGTTTAAAACTGCCATGGTGATGCATGCTGTGAAATTCGCCATTATGGTAGGTGAAGTCATGAGCACTGTATCTGTATTCAGTAGCTATTTTTTCTAAGCAAAGGGCAATACTGTTTGGATTGAACAATATCCCAAAAGGATTGCTGGCGCATTCGAAACCGGTATTGGCCAGATATGAATATATATTTTCTGAGAAACAGGATCCGGTAAAGAAAAATTTGGTGTTTATATCGGCTACAGGACAGGGTGGAATATAAAAATCGGTCGTTAGGCCTGCCTTTAATTCATGGGAAGTCATGCATGCAAAATAAGCGAAAAGGATTATGGATTGAATATATTCGCAGGATGCTTCCTGATTTAAGAAAGAAAGAAAACCTCCATGTTGTTTTCTGGTTAATTAAAGACTTTGCCTGGCTGGCGGATTTTAAATTGCTGGGTATGGGAATGGCATTGCCTACAGTACTGTTGTCATATTGGCTCACGTACAAAAGTCGTGAAAGCCGGACTGAATTCTTTCACAATCTTGCGGTTTCTTTTTGGATAACGGGTAATTCGATGTGGATGGCCGGAGAGTTTTATTTTAATGATACTAAGCGTCATTTGGTGATACCGTTGTTTTTGGCAGGTTTGGCAGTCATTGCCTATTTTTACCTGACCAACTACTTCAATAAAAAAGAGCAATAAGCTGTTGTGGGGTAAAAATTTACCTTAATATCGTTTTTAATATGAATGAGAAAGGCCTTGATACCGAGGGTTTTCAAGTGTTATTTGCGGCTATTGCGTAACTTCGCAGCCAATATGTCTGAAGTACAGATTTATCAGCCAAAAAATAATGTTCGAATCGTAACTGCGGCAAGCTTATTTGATGGTCATGATGCTGCTATCAATGTGATGCGCAGAATTATACAGGCCACCGGATGTGAGGTGATTCATCTGGGTCACGACCGAAGTGTGCAGGAAGTTGTAGAGACTGCGATACAAGAGGATGCCCATGCCATAGCCATGACTTCATATCAGGGCGGGCACAATGAGTATTTTAAGTATATGTATGATCTGCTCAAAGAGCGTGGAGCATCGCATATTCGCATATTTGGCGGTGGCGGTGGCGTAATCCTGCCCTCTGAAATCAAAGATCTCATGGATTATGGGATTACCCGGATTTATAGTCCTGACGATGGGCGCGAAATGGGGTTGCAGGGCATGATTAATGATTTGGTGCAAAGGAGTGATAATCCTGCAGGAATAGAGTTAACGGGTGATCACACCAAGCTTAATGTTGCTGCAAAAGGCCAAATAGCCAATCTCATATCTGCCGCAGAAAATCATCCGGAAAAGCACAGGAAGGAGCTGGATCAAATCCGTGATCTTGCCACCAACGTTAAAACACCGGTACTGGGTATTACAGGCACAGGCGGAGCAGGGAAGAGTTCATTGGTTGATGAATTGGTGAGGCGTTTTCTTGCAGATTTTCCGGAAAAACATATTGGCATAATCAGCGTAGATCCGAGCAAACGGAAAACAGGAGGGGCTTTGCTTGGTGACCGTATTCGCATGAACAGCATCCATAATGACCGTGTCTACATGCGCAGCATGGCAACAAGGCAGGCCAATCTGGCACTTAGCGGACACGTGGATGAGGCAGTAAATATTCTAAAGGTTGCCGGATTTGATTTGATTATTGTGGAAACCAGCGGAATTGGTCAAAGTGACACTGAAATTACAGAACATAGCGATGTGTGCCTTTATGTAATGACACCCGAATACGGCGCCGCAACCCAGCTCGAAAAAATAGATATGCTGGATTATGCTGATGTAGTTGCCCTGAATAAATTTGATAAAAGGGGTGCCTTGGATGCGCTGCGCGATGTTCGCAAACAATTTCAAAGAAATCACAAGCTATTTGATAAAGATACGGATACCATGCCGGTATTTGGCACCATTGCCAGTCAGTTCAACGATCCTGGCATGAATACGCTGTATCTGTCGCTGATGCAGACCATTGCAGCCAAAACGGCGGCACCTTTGCAAAGTCAGTGGAAATCGGCCACTGAAATGAGCGAAAAAATCTTCATCATTCCACCGGCCCGCACCAGATACCTTAGTGAAATTAGCGATAATAACAGGCAGTATGATAAACATGTGAAAAGACAGAGTGCTATCGCAGATTCATTATACGCGCTATGGCGTTCCATAGAAACATTGTCCGGCATTCAAATGCCTGTTTCTGAAGGTGCAGATGTGTTTTTTGATGCCGTAAACAAACAAAATGGCAAATCTAATTTTGATACGCTGAAAGTGCTGATGGCAGAGTTTGATGTGCTTAAACGTAGCCTGGATGGGCATGTTTGGGACATGATTCAGGGTTGGAAAGCGGAAGAACAGAAGTATAGGGATGAAGATTATGTGTATTACGTTCGCGGTAAGGAAATACGGGTTCCTAATTACACCAAAAGCCTCAGTCATTTACAAATTCCAAAGGTTGCAATGCCGCGCATGCAAAGCTGGGGTGATAAAGTGCGCTGGGCCATGCAGGAAAACACCCCTGGATTTTTCCCTTACACAGCCGGAATTTATCCATTTAAACGTGAAGGAGAGGATCCTACGAGAATGTTTGCCGGCGAAGGCGGACCAGAGCGCACCAATAAGCGTTTTCATTATGTAAGTCTGGGAATGCCTGCAAAGCGTCTTAGTACTGCTTTTGACAGTGTAACCTTATATGGCAGAGATCCTGATACACGCCCTGATATCTACGGTAAAATTGGAAATGCAGGGGTTAGTATTTGCTGTCTGGATGATGCAAAAAGACTGTATAGCGGATTTAATCTGGCCGATCCCAAAACTTCGGTTTCCATGACCATCAATGGGCCTGCCCCCATGATGCTGGCTTTCTTTATGAATGCTGCCATTGATCAGCAGTGCGAATTGTATATTAAAAAGCATGGTCTTGAAAAAGAGGTCGAAGCAAAAATTGCAGCTATCTATGCACAAAAAGGAGTTCCAAGACCCACATACCATGGCGAATTACCAGAAGGCAATGACGGACTTGGACTCATGCTGCTGGGTGTGACTGGCGATCAGGTGCTGCCTCGAGATGTGTATGAAGAAATCAAGGCATTCACATTGAGCCAGGTGCGTGGAACTGTACAGGCCGATATCCTCAAGGAAGATCAAGCCCAGAATACCTGCATTTTTAGTACTGAATTCGCTTTGCGCCTCATGGGTGACGTGCAGCAGCATTTCATCACCAGCAAGGTTAGAAATTTTTATAGTGTAAGCATCTCAGGTTACCATATTGCCGAAGCCGGTGCCAATCCCATCACTCAGTTAGCATTTACACTGGCAAATGGTTTCACCTATGTGGAATATTACCTGAGCCGGGGTATGCACATCGATGATTTTGCCCCCAACCTGAGCTTCTTTTTCAGCAACGGCACAGATCCCGAATATGCGGTAATTGGCAGGGTAGCCAGGCGTTTGTGGGCGAAGGCAATGAAGCTGAAGTATGGTGGCAATGAACGCAGTCAGATGTTGAAATACCACATCCAAACCAGCGGCCGCAGTTTGCACGCTCAGGAAATTGACTTTAATGACATTCGTACCACGTTGCAAGCCCTGTATGCCATTTACGATAATTGCAACAGTTTGCATACCAATGCTTACGATGAAGCCATTACCACACCAACCGAAGAAAGTGTACGCAGAGCCATGGCCATTCAGCTTATTATCAATCGTGAGCTGGGACTGGCTAAAAATGAAAATCCCCTGCAGGGAAGTTTTATCATTGAGGAACTTACCGACCTGGTGGAAGAGGCGGTGCTAACCGAGTTTGACCGGATTACGGAAAGAGGTGGTGTCCTGGGTTCAATGGAAACCATGTACCAGCGCAGTAAAATTCAGGAAGAAAGTTTGTACTACGAGACCCTTAAACATTCCGGGGAATTGCCCATCATTGGTGTGAATACCTTCCTAAGTAGCAAAGGTTCGCCAACGGTATTGCCTCAGGAAGTTATCCGAAGCACCCGAGAAGAACAAGACCGGCAGATTACTACTGTAAAAAACCTGCACAAAGGGAATGAACAGGAGTCTAAGGCAGCGCTGGATGCCATCCGCAATGCTGCGGTTCACAATGGAAATGTATTTGAACAACTGATGGAAGCAGCCAAGTTTTGTACACTTGGGCAAATCACGCAGACACTGTTTGAAGTGGGAGGGCAGTACAGACGCAATATGTAATTCAGCGTTCAGGCAAAGTCTGCCATTTGCTGATGAATGGTGATTTTATTATTTTCAAAAGTGAACCAATCAATCAGGGTAACAGGTTTATTTTGAATAAAACCTTTACTGTAGACAATGGCCTGGTTTCCTTCAGCCATTACCTTTACAATCTCCTGGTAGCTTCTTTTTCGCATCAGAGCCGAAATTTTTGCGCTATTGTTAATTCCAGACTCGGTTTCAGATTCCATTGTATTGAAATACATAAATTTTTGATTGTCGGTATACTGCCAAATAGATTTCATATTTTTTGAAAAATATAATTCCTTGATAAAATTTACTGCGATAATTTTATTCTCGTTTGTTTTTTGCTTTTTTTCTTTGGTGGATACGACGGATGGAAGCAATAGTTCAGCTTTCATCCTGAAGCTGGTTGCAATTTTGTTTTCCCAGTGCTCAACTATTTTGTTGTTGCAAAACCTCAAAATATCTATGCCCAGCCATGACTGACGGCCTTGATAATGCGAAACGGCAGATATAAAGTCACCATCTTGTATTATTTGTAAGGGCTGGACATTCGAAAAATATTCCTGTTGTCTCAGCATCTTCTCTGCAAACCCTAAAATGCCCCTGGATGATGTTTCCCTGTTGTAGACGTATTTTTTGGGG
>JBILTS010000184.1:0-3213 GCA_044371405.1 Bacteroidia bacterium | reverse complement strand
AATTTCTTCTTCTGTTGCGCGGGCCTCATCTTCACTCAAGCCGTCTTTTTGCATGGATTTCACCTTTTCCATGTAATCCTTGCGGATGTTACGTATGCCAACCTTGCTGTTTTCCGCCTCTGCCTTGGCCATTTTAACGAGGTCTTTTCTCCGTTCTTCAGTTAGGGCAGGCACATTGATGCGGATCATTTCTCCGTCGTTCTGAGGAGCGAAACCCAGATTACTGTTGATGATGGCGGTTTCTATGGGGCGAATCAGTGATTTGTCCCAGGGCTGAATGGCCAACGTTCTTGCATCAGGCGTGCCAACATTGGCCACCTGATTCAAAGGGGTTGGAGCTCCGTAGTATTCTACCATTACGCCATCCAGCATGTTAGGGGTCGCTTTTCCGGCACGAATGCGCGAAAATTCATGGTGCGTATGGGAGAGGTTTTTTTCCAGTTGATCTTTCAACTGTGTCAGCAGTTCATTAACGGTTGCCATAACGTTTTATCATGGCAAAAATAATACATACAAACTGTGTTGCCGCATAATCAGGTACCTTAGCTTGATTTTCTTTGATAATGCCGTGGTTTAGTGGTAACTTTGAACAAAATTTCAAACATGAATACAATCCTTTTATTGGGTATGGGAACACAAGAAATCATCCTCGTGCTGGTGATTGTGCTGTTATTGTTTGGTGGTCGTAAAATCCCTGAACTGATGCGTGGTTTGGGCCGTGGTGTCCGCGAGTTCAATGATGCTAAAAACAACGTGTCAAGCGAAATTCGCAAGGGCATGGAGGAAGACCCCAACAAGAGCAAGACAGAAGCTTGAGCAATTACCGGCGCATCTCCGATATTCAGGCCGATATCAGGTCTGGAAAAACCAGTTGTGTGCAGCTGGTGAAAGATTATATTGCCCGCATTGAAGAACACCGCCACTTGAATGCTTTTTTGGAAGTATGGGCGGATGAAGCCCTGCAGCGGGCCGAACAAATTGATCAAAAATTTAAATCCGGAACAACGGGCCGTCTGGCCGGTGCTGTCATAGGCATCAAGGATAATCTCGCATACAAAGGGCACAAGGTTTCCGCAGCCAGCAAAATTCTCGAGGGCTTTGAAAGCTTGTACACTGCCACTGCCGTTCAGCGATTGCTGGATGAGGATGCCATCATTCTGGGACGCACCAACTGCGATGAGTTTGCCATGGGCGCTTCCAACGAAAATTCAGCCTTTGGCCCTGTGCGAAACGCTGCCGATCCCGAGCGGGTTCCTGGTGGCAGCAGCGGTGGAAGTGCAGTGGCAGTGCAGGCCAATCTTGTGCATGCTACCCTGGGCAGCGATACAGGCGGATCCATTCGTCAGCCGGCTGCATTTTGCGGCTTGTTTGGCATAAAGCCAACTTACGGACTCATCAGCCGATGGGGTTTGCTTGCCTACGCAAGCAGCTTTGACCAAATCGGTCCCTTGACCCACAGTCTGGAGGACAATATGCTGCTAACTGAAATTATGGCCGGTCCCGATGAGCACGACGCCACCGTTTCTGACAGGCCTGCACCGCAGTATCTGCCGGCTACAGATGGCAGGAAATATACCTTTGCAGTGATGCGGCAGGCCATAGAGCATCCCGGTCTGGATATATCTGTGAAAGCAGAGACGCAGTCACTCATCCAATCACTGCAGGCCAATGGACATACCGTAACCTATTTCGATTTTGAGTTCCTCGACTACCTGGTGCCAACCTACTACGTGCTTACCACCGCCGAAGCCAGCAGCAACCTGAGTCGCTACAGCGGCCTGCTATATGGACACAGAAGCCCAAATGCCACCGACCTGGAGTCTACCTTTACCCTCAGCCGCAGCGAAGGTTTTGGAGAAGAGGTAAAAAGGAGAATCATGCTGGGAACGTTTGTGCTCAGCAGTGATTACTATGATGCCTACTACAGCAAAGCTCAGAAGGTGAGGCGCATCATTCAGGACAAAACCCGCGAGATATTGTCAGGTGCCGATGCCATACTCATTCCCACCACCAGTACACCGGCCTTTAAATTGGGTGAAAAAGCAAAAGATCCCATAGCCATGTACCTGGCAGATTTGTTTACCGTTCAGGCCAATATCGCCGGAAATTGTGCCATCAGCATTCCCGTTGCAAAAACGGCCGGCGGTTTGCCCCTCGGTATGCAGCTAATGTGTGGCGATTTTGAAGAACAAAAACTCTTTGATGTATCATCCGAAATTCTTCGCATTTGCAATTCATGAGGTTTTCTGTTCTGCTACTTTTGATTTCTTTCACTGTAAAAGATTCCGCTGCCAATGTTTGGGAGAACCGCATTCGTGCCTTTGAACAGGTGGGACTGCCGCATTTCTATAATGCTGCGGTGCAGCGCAAAATTGATACGCTGCTGATCAATGATAACCGCAAAACATCCATCATGGCCGGGCGGCAGATGGCCTTTCAACCCTATATCGACCATGCACGCCAGATTTACACCTTACCATGGTTTATTCGGTTTTTACCAGCAGCCAACACAGCATTGGAAACCCGATATACCGATGCCGACGGGTGTACCGGCATCTGGCCTCTCAATTTCAGCATGGGTAAAAAGTATGGGTTGAAGCAAACCTCAATCCTGGACGAAAGACGTTCCCTATCTGCCTCATCAGACGCCGCTTGTCATTACCTAAAGGATTTACAGGGCATTTACCGCGACTGGATGAAAACCATTGTAGCGTTCCGTATTGGTGCCGTTCGGCTGAATCAGGCCATCAGACAGGCCGGCAACAGTCTAAAGTTCGACGACATCTACGAGCATTTAACCCCTGCTGAACAGCAGCATATCGTGAACTTTTATGCAACCCTCGTTGTGATGTATCATTTTGAAGAGACCGGCCTTCCCAAAGACGCTTATCCAGTTATAAAATCCGATACCGCTACCACTCACTGTTTGTTGCCCATCTCTTTCTTTGAAGAAAAAACAGGCATTACCACCAGTGAATTGCAACAACTCAATCCCGAATTTAAGTCTTCCGTCATACCCTGGTTTACTGAACCGGCCACGTTTCATATTCCCGCTTCAAAGAGAACCGCATATTTGAAAGTTAGGGATAGCTTATGCATTATGCACAAAATGAAAGGATATATTCCTGTGGTTTATGACACCATAACCACCGTGAAGGACAGCATAACCTATGTGGAAATTAAACCCCGCGGCGAAAGGGGTCTGGAACCTGC
>JBILTS010000073.1:0-10924 GCA_044371405.1 Bacteroidia bacterium | reverse complement strand
GCTCAGGACGTTTTCTTTCCAATCAAACTGGACCGTACCATCATGGAAAAGCATGCCTGATTCGGCTGAGCTCACGTTCCGATTCAAACTGAATACCGGTGAGGTTATTACAAGAAAGAACAGCATTGTATTTGCGAAATAAAAAAGGCCGCTTTGGGCGGCCTTTGAAGGTTTTCTTGTTCATAAATTACAACTCGTCCTCGTTGAAGAAGTAATCTTCATCCGTAGGATAATCGCTCCAGATTTCCTCGATGCTCTCGTAGGGTTCGCCGTCATCTTCGAGTTCCTGCAGGTTTTCAATTACCTCAAGGGGTGCGCCGGAACGAATGGCGTAATCAATGAGCTCGTCTTTGGTAGCAGGCCATGGAGCGTCATCCAGATAGCTTACAAGTTCTAATGTCCAGTACATAATTTTTTAATCCTATTGTCTCGCGAAAGTACACTTTTTTTTGAAATCTCAAAATTTTTTCGTTTTTGTTTAAAATATACCTATCAAATGCTATTGTATTGGCTTTATATCATTGATTTTCAACACACAATAAAGTTATATTTTTATTGCATTTAACCCGAACTTTGTGCCATGCACCCCGATTGGCAGGATGACTTGCATCAGTATTGTGAAAAACACAGCAGTTCCGAGCCCGAATTGCTGCAAAACCTCACTGCATACACGTGGCGCAACACCACCAATCCGCGCATGCTGAGCGGACAGCTACAGGGCAGATTTTTGGCCATGATGGCATCGCTGATCAAGGCAGAATGCATACTGGAAATCGGCACTTTTACAGGTTATTCAGCGCTTTGCCTGGCAGAAGGGCTTTCAGCTAATGGGGAATTGCACAGCATAGAGGCCAATGCCGAAATGGCCTGGAAAGCAGCACAATGGGTGGAAAAGCATCCTATGCACCGGCAGATTAAAATCCATACAGGCGAAGCCCTGCAGGTAATCCCTGGCTTGCAGCTTGAACCTGATATGATTTTTGTAGATGCGGACAAACAACAATATTCCGCCTACCTTGATTGTTGTCTGCCCATACTAAAAACAGGAGGATTGATGCTTTTTGACAACACCTTGTGGAGCGGCCGGGTGCTAAACGAAGAAGACCGATTGAATGACCCTGACACATGCTACATGCATGGTTTCAACAAAAAAGTTGCGGAAACGCTGGGTATTGAAGTGGTAATGCTGCCCATGAGAGATGGTCTTACCATGATTAGAAAAAAGTAGGCCTTTAAAAATCTGCCAAAAGTGCAGGATTTTACATTACCAGTTGAGACAACATCGCCAATAATTAACACCAATACCGGCAGGGATTGAATCCCATTAACCCCGGATGCCCATCCGGGGGCTGCCCACCAGGGCAGACGAGGCAACCACAAAGTGGTTGAATCAGCTACAAAAAATACTTCTCATCAAAGTCTACGCGATTCTCAATAAGTAGTTCCGTTAGCTCTTCTCTGTGAGTTTTAACCTTGTGGTGTTGCACCTGATTCTTGATATAATTAATCATTTTTTCTTTATCCCGGATATTATAAGTAAAAGCACCATAACCCTCCTGCCAGGCAATAAAACCATCGAAAAGATGCTGATGCTTAATAAAAATGGAACTGGCAATTTTCACATCCTTTACCAAAGCCGATAATGCAATACTCGGATGAATATGTAACAATATATGTATATGGTCCTCAACTCCATTAATCTGATAAAGATGACAATTTTTCCTCTTTAAGATTCCGGCGATGTAGTTAAACAGCACTTCCCTGTTTTCCTTGCTGATTAATACACGCTCTCGATACTTGGTACTGAAGACAATTTGATATATTATTTGTGTATATGTGCTCATGGTCACAATTCTTATTCAACTCCTTTGGAGTTGCTCATGGTCGCAGTCTGCGCCGCAGTTTGCAACTGCGGTTAATAGAATTCAAGCCTTTCAGGCTTGGGTGCAGCCCACAATACAAATATAGTATTTATATTTAGATAGTATACTACATTTTATAAACCAATCCCGATAGGGATTGAACCCCATTAACCCCGGATGCCCATCCGGGGGCTGCCCACCAGGGCAGACAGACCAACCACAAAGTGGTTGAATCATGTCCGGAAGGTCTACCGAATTAATCCTGAAGACTCCCCAAAAACCAAGTTACTGACATAGGTTTCCGCACTCACTTCGTAATTTTCCACCCAATCCCGATAGGGATTGAATCCCATTAACCCCGGATGCCCATCAGGGGGCTGCCCACCAGGGCAGACGAGGCAACCACAAAGTGGTTGAATCAGCCCCGCAACCTATCCAGCAGATCGCTTAAGTGCTCCGCCTCCGTATCTTGCAGGTGTACCATCAATTGCTCAATTTTATGTATTTCCGGATCGATTTGTTCAAGTACTTCAAGGCCTTTATCTGTAATACAAATGTTCATCTTACGGCGGTTAATCTCATCAATGTTTCTGCTGATGAGACCCTGCGTGCACATTCTGTCGCATAACCTTGTCAAATCGGGATTTTTATCAAGCATAACCGCTTTGATCTCGCCCGGATTGGCCCAATTCGGATATTTACCCCGAAGGATGCGAAGTACATTGTATTGCTGCAAGGTGATACTGTGCTCCTTAATAATGTTTCTGAGCTGTGCATTAACCCAGTTAGCCGTAAAGATGATGTTCACCAAAACCTTTTGCTGGGCTGAGGTGAATTTACCTTGTTTAATTTCATCTTCCAGTTTCATACAATGCCAATAAAATGTTTGCGAGTTTAATGAATTTGTGCGAGTTCACAAGCAGGCATCTCCTTAAATTTGCCCTATGAATTTTGCCAACACCCCAGAATTTGCGGGGGAACTTGACAAGGCCGATACATTGGCTTCATTTAGCAATGAGTTCTGGTTTCCCTCAGATGAGAACGGAAAATCTCTCATTTACTTCTGTGGAAACTCACTGGGGCTTCAGCCAAAAAATGCAGCGCAGTATTTGCAATCAGAGCTGCATGACTGGCAAAAATGGGGTGTAGAGGGTCATTTTCATGGCAAGAAACCATGGTTTCACTACCATAAGTTTTTAACCGATAACACCGCAGAACTGGTAGGTGCCTTGCCCCACGAAGTGGTAGTAATGAACCAGCTCACAGTAAACCTGCACTTGCTTATGGCCAGCTTTTACCGTCCGGATGAAGCACGTTACAAAATTATCATGGAAGCAGGAGCATTTCCCAGTGATATGTATGCCGTGCAAAGCCAGGTAGAATTTCATGGCTTTGAATATGATGACGCGGTTATTGAGCTTAAGCCCCGTGAAGGTGAACACACCCTACACACAGAAGATATCATTGCTGCCATTGAAGAACACGCCGATCAGCTGGCGCTGGTTTTTTTCAGTGGTGTACAATACTACACCGGTCAGTACTTCAATATCCCCGCCATCACTGAAGCGGCCCATAAAGCCGGGGTTCCGGCAGGTTTTGACCTGGCCCATGCCACTGGCAACGTGGCACTGAAACTGCACGAATGGAATGTAGACTTTGCCGCCTGGTGCAGCTACAAATACCTGAATAGCGGTCCCGGCAACGTTTCTGGTGTATTCATTCACGAGCGTCATTCCCTAAACCCTGAGACACCCCGTTTATCGGGTTGGTGGGGCTACCGCGAAGACAAACGCTTTTTGATGCAGCGCGGCTATGAGCCTGAACCCGGAGCCGCGGGCTGGCAGTTGTCGAATGCCCCCGTCTTTGGCATGGCCGTTCACGCCGCAAGTCTTGATATTTTTCATCGTGCAGGAATGCAAAACCTTGCAGTTAAAAGTAAAAAACTTACAAGTTATCTTGACTTTGTATTAAAAGACTGCCGCAATCAAAACCCCAATCTGCGTTTCAGTATCATAACCCCCGACAATGAACGTGGCTGCCAGATTAGTCTGCTAACCGATGAAAATGGCAAAAAACTGTTTGATCATATTGCAGAACAAGGCATCGTGGCAGACTGGCGTGAACCAAATGTCATCAGAATGGCACCTGTTCCTCTCTACAACAGCTTCACAGATATCTGGAAACTGGGACAGGCCCTGCTAAGCTTCAAGATTTCTTAGTGCGAAACCGTTTCTTCCATAACTGTTTTACAATACCATCCTTCAGCCCCACATTGGGCGCATATATTTCATGAATGTTACATTGCTCCATGATTTGAATAAATATATTGCCGGCATGGTTGATAACTTCTGCCCTGTCCGGATTGAGCTTTAATTCATATACACGGTCGTGGTGACTTAATGCCTCAATGTAAGCATTGGTGCTCTTGAGGTGATGCAGATTCATGGCCTCTCTGGAAGCGGTTCCTGCCAGGGCATGCAGTTTAACAATATTACCACCGGTGCCTATGGCTTTTACAGATTCATCTGCCGGCAATGGCAATTCTTTCAGCCATTTTATCATGCGCTGGGTTTCTGCCGGTTTTACCTTGCCCTCGCGCATGCGCACAGTGCCGATATTAAAACTTTCGTATTGCTTAATTTTACCATTGCGTATCAAACTGATTTCTGTACTGCCGCCACCCACATCAATATGCAGAAAAGTACTCTTGCCGGGCAGACTATCCATGATTGCGGCCTGCACCAGTCTGCTTTCCTCCTTGCCTGAGATTATATCAATGTTAAGCCCGGTAATTTTACGTATATCTTTGGCCAGTTTTTGGCCGTTTTCGGCATCTCGCATGGCACTGGTTGCACAAACACGCACAGCGTCTACATTGTATATCTCGAGTAACAATGCAAACGACTGTATTGCTTTTAAAAGCAAATCAGCTTTTTTGCGCCCAATCTCCTTATCCTTGAAAACATCGTCGCCCAAACGCAGGGGAAGGCGGGTAAACTCAACCTGCTTAAAGTCAGTGTCAGGCAAATCTTCATGCAATGGCCGGGCTATGTAGAGCCTCACCGCATTCGAACCAATATCTACTGCAGCAATTTTCACTTTTGCAAAGTAAAGGCCTCTTTGTATGCTGTTTTAATCTTATTGCCCACAATCTGTGACTTTTCTTGATTAACATTCTTAATATAAAAATAAAACGCTTTTTAAAGTTATTGTTGTTTTTTCAATTAGATAGTGTACTTTTGACACACCGAGACTTTTTTATGAAAAAACATATACCCATTCTTTTCTTTCTGCTCTTTGCGGTATTAAACACTGCACTGGCACAGAATCCAAACCTTAATGGCAAAGTAAAGAATCAGAGCGGCAAACCAGTGGAAGGCGCTGTTATTAAAACAGCCACCGGAGAACCTACCGCAACCACAGATGCTGCTGGAAACTTTACCATTTCATTGCCGGTTGGAAAAAACTCACTGACTATTACAGCGAAAGATCATCAGGAAACAACAGAAACTGTGAATGTAAAAGTGGGACAAACCAGTCTCCCAGATTTAACCATTACTTCACTCTCCGAAGTGGGCGAAGTGGTAATCATCGGTTATGGAACCAGCACCAAGCGCGATCTCACCGGTTCTGTTACTTCACTGAAGGGCGGTGATGTTCAAGACATGCCAACCCCAAGCTTCGAAGCTGCAATTCAGGGAAAAGCTCCGGGTGTACAGATTACCACAGGCAGCGGGGTAGCCGGCTCAGGAACGCTGGTTCGCATCCGTGGTGTGGCCTCAATTTCAGCAGCCGGTGATCCGCTTTATATTGTGGATGGAATTCCCATCTCTCAAAACTACTTTGTGAACGGCAATAATGGTGGCTTCAACAACAACCCCCTTGCAACTTTAAACCCCGAGGATATTGAATCCATAGATATTTTGAAGGATGCAGCAGCCACCTCCATTTATGGATCCAGGGGTTCAAATGGCGTAATACTGATTACCACCAAACGCGCCAAAAAGAGTGGATTAAAATTTGATTTCACATCCCGCATCGGTACCTCACAACCCACTTTCAGACCGCAAATGTTAAACAGCAAGCAGTTTTTGCAAATGTATCAGGAGGCCTGGGAAAATGATGGTGGCACAGGACGAGCTCCACTGCCGAATAATATTTCTTGGGAAGATGCAGAAAAAACCAATACAGACTGGGTTGATGAAACCATGGGAATTGGTATTAAACAAATGTATTCGTTGGGTACAACCTATCGTAAAAACAAATTTGGGGCATACCTGGGCTTAACCCATGACAATAATGGAAGTTTTGTGATTGGCAGCCGCTATAAACGCAGTTCAGCACGACTGAACTTAGACTATGAGCCCATCAAAAACCTCACTATAAATGTAAGTTCATCATTCACACAAGGTATCAATAATCGTGTAGACGGTGCCTGGAGCGGTGGTTTTGGTGCAGCAATGAGCACGGCTTTGCCCATATATCCCATATATGACACCAGTGGCAATTTCTGGAGACCAGGAGCAGGTAGCCTGAATCCGGTAGCTGTTCGAAAACTAAAGGATTGGAGAACCACTGAAAACAGAACCATCAACAATTTCAAGGTATCCTATAAAATTTCTGACAAATGGGTGGTTTCTGCCTTTGGTGCCTTTGATAATATGGACTTCTTCGAAGATATTTATGAGCCCAAAGCGCTCATTAACACCAACCATGCAGGTATCGCCAAACGCTCGCCCAGAAGCACCTTCAACTACAACTACAACCTGATCACCAATTACAACATCCTGAATACGGAAAAACAAACCCTGGATGCGATGGTGGGAACTGAATTTCAGAAATCAGTGGTAAAATCCAGCTTTATCGAAGTGAGCGATATGAGCCATGCATTATACAAAGGGGAAACAGGTGGTGCTGCATCTACCCGTCTGGAGCGCAAAAATGCGGATGAAGCGTTCGCATTTGCTTCCTATTTTCTTCGTATGAATTATAAACTTCAGAATAAATACATCCTGCAGTTTACCATGCGGTCTGATGGATCTTCCAGATTCGGACCCAACAATGCCTATGGTTTCTTCCCTGCCGTTTCCGGTGCATGGGTGGTTAGCGATGAGAACTTTATGCGCAACTTCCGCCGTAATAACTTCCTGAAACTTAAAGCAGGATTTGGCCGCACAGGAAATACACCAAACGAAAATTATGCGTGGCGCGGCACTTTCACACCGCCCCAAAATTCATTTGGTTACAATGGCAAACCCAGCATTTTCCCAACCCGACTGGAAAATCCAGATTTGAAGTGGGAAACATCAGATGTACTTGACATAACCGTAGAAGGTGGATTGTTGAAAAATAGAATCACCTGGGAACTCTCCTATTATAACAAAACCACCAATGGTGTAATTCTGGACCTGGCAGTGCCTCGTTCGCTTGGATTTGGTTCCTATTATGACAATGTGGGCGCGGTTCGAAATACCGGTATTGAATTTTCGTTTACCTCCAGAAACATTGTGAAGAAGTTCTTCTCATGGACCACCCAGTTTAACATAGCAAGAAACTACAACGAAATTCTGAACATTGGTGTTTATACCCAGGATGCAGTATCAGGTGGAACCAATGATACCCGCGTTGTGGTTGGTCAGCCCATCGGCACCAATTATCTGGTTCGGTTCTCCCATGTGGATCCCGCTACCGGAAGACCAGTTTATCTGGATAAGGAAGGCAATGAGACATTCACATGGTCAAACAGCAACCGCGTGGCCGTGGGCAGTGTTCTTCCCAAAGCCGTGGGCGGATTAACCAATAACTTTACATGGAAAGACTGGAACATCAGCTGTCTGTTTGTTTACAAAATCGGAGGTAACATTTACAACTCAAGTGGTAAGCGCCAAAATGGTGTTGTAACCGACTGGAATATGACCACAGATTATTTTGACCACTGGCGCCAGCCCGGAGATATTGCCAAGTATCCCAAACTGTCTCTGCAAACAGATCAGTACGGACTGCCTCCAGATCCATATCAGTATAATACTACCTTGTTTCTGGAAGATGGAAGCTACCTGCGCCTTCGCAACCTTTCCATCGGGTACCGTCTACCGGCCAAATGGTTTGGAAAAGCCATACAATCCAGCCGCATCACCTTCACCGGCACCAACCTGCTTACCTTCACCAAATACACCGGTGGCGATCCCGAAATTGCCAGGGATTTCGAAAATCCCGCAGATCGTAACATGAGCTCAAACATCACCTACCTGACTGCACCTCAGGAGAAGTCATACAACCTAACCCTCAATCTCACATTCTGATGAAAAACAATATTAAAACATACGCAATAGCCCTCGCCATCGGAATCAGTGCCATCGGGGTGTCTTGCAAAAAAATGCTGGATCTGAAACCCGAAAACCTGACCCTGGCTGACGATGCATTAAAAACAACCGCTGACATTCAGGCCTTGTTAAATTCGTGTTATGATGAGTTTGCAAACCTGATGAACGGTTCTGTTCAAAACATCCATGAACTGCTGGGTGAAAATCTGGCTCAACCCCAAAACTCTGCAGGAAGTCTCTATTACACCATTTGGAACCGCGGAACTTTCTCTTTCAGAACTGCAGATAGAGAATACCTTGACTTTTACAACTGTATTCTGCGTATCAATACCATATTCCAGCGCATAGATGAAATTTCCGATATGACAGCCGAAAACAAACAGCGAATTCTGTCGGAAGGATATTTCTTAAGGGCATGGTGCCACTGGGAACTGGTGAAGCTTTGGGCTCAACCCTACGGATTTACCACAGATAACTCACATCCCGGCGTGCCCATTCGCCTCAAAGCAGACAAAACTATTGAGCTGAGAAGCAGCGTAGGAGGGGTTTACAATCAGATTCTAGCCGATCTGGATGCCGCTATTGCAGGCCTGCCTGTCAATAATGATAACTATGCCAATAACGCCGCAGCAAAAGCACTGAAGGCCAAAGTATTGTTTTTGATGAATGACTTCACCGGCGCTCAGACATTGGCTGATGAAATCATCAACAGTGGCACCTACACCTTCTCCGATTCTTTCTCTCGCTTCGTTAAAGGGGCACCCGAAGAAGTAATCTTCCAATTAATCAGCACAGGCAACAGTGATAACCGAGGAAGTTCGTTTATCAATAATTATCGCTCAGACAACAATCCGAATCCGTTACTCAGACCGTCGGCTGCCTTCGCAGCTGTTGCCATGCAGGGCCATGATTTGCGCAGTAAGTTTTATGAGGTTAAAAACAAGGGTAAAGCCAATGAGTTTTATTTGTGTCATAAATTTGACAAAGATTTCTTTAATGTTCCCTTACTTCACCTTTCAGATTTAATGCTGATGAGGGCTGAATGTATTGTTGAGACTGCCGGTGACAAAAGTAAAGCTATTTCTGATGTAGATAAAATCAGGAAACGGGCCTACGACACCAATTGGGTAGCCATTGACCCGCTTATCAGCATGTCGGCCTTGAAAGACTCTATTCGCCATCAGCGCCGCCTCGAGCTTGCTTTTGAGGGCGACTGGACCCTGCAGCTGCGCAGAAGAGGTGCCAAAGGCGAGAATATTAAAATCAGAAACAGCGACTGGAACTGCCCCGGCATGCTGCTTCAGTTTTCGCAAAATGAAAATACAGCTGGATTTATCTTTAACCCCGAAGGAGGATGCAACTAATGAAAAATATATTAAAAATGGCCGCTGTGGGCATTATGCTAATTTTCACCGCACAGGCCTGCAGAAAAAAATCAACCGACATGTATGATGCTTCCAGCAAACTGGAAGGCATACAAGACGTTTGGGTATTGAATGATGTAAAACAGTTCGACCCTGCCAACAAGGAATTAATTATTGACGTGACAGACGCCTTTGCAGGTGCAACCCCAATTGAACTTGACATTCATTCCAAAGACTCTGCCACCTTCACATTCAATCAGGCCAATCCACTGTTTTTGGGAACAAAAGGCACCTGGCGGTTTGACGACAATAATTTCCCCACTCAAATTGAATTGACCGGAGACGCCGGTATTCAAACGGTGAAATTACTCCAGACTGTAAGAACCGTTGATCAAAGACTCAGCATACAGCTGACCCGCTATTGCGGAGGCGGAACCCCAAGTACCATCTATCAATTTAACTTCGTCAGAAAATGAAAAAGAGTATTATTCAACAGATAGCCATAGCCCTGATGGGCTTGTTCACAGCCAATGCATTTGGTCAGGCCGCATATCTGGATAAACCCGATGAGTTTGATCCGACCAAACCCTGTAAAATCATGGTTAACCTTAAGTTGACCAAAAATGACTGGGGTATAGTGGATATTGCACTCACCGAAGATATGTATATCTGGACATGGAAACCCAAAGAACACCCTGCCGGACACCCTCTGGCCAACGGTATAGGTTCAGCTGCCTGGAAAAGCAGTAATGATGCACTGAAAATGACCAAAGAATCTGAGGGTGTTTACAGTTTCACCATGACGCCCACGGTTTTCTATGAATGTGATGCAGCTACTGTGTACAAGGAAGACATTCATTTTCTGGTAAAACCCAAAGATGGAGGCGGATACGGTGATCCTGACAAAAAAACAGAAGATTTGACCATCTCAGTTGATCCCCCTGCAGGACCTGTGGTTAAAATTCAAACTGTTCCTATCGGAAAAGGTTTGAAGAAAGACACCATGATTACCTCGACAGCCGACGTTTTTAGTGTTATTTACAACAACACAGCCGAAGAGAAAGTTAGCATGCAAAATGCCGCTGAGCTGTATGTCTACCCCATTGCTTTTGACTCATCAGGTACAGCCTACAAAATTGCCGTCAATGCAAAAAGAGCTGGCGATTTCCCCCAGTTGAAAATGAAGCAAACTGCCAAAGGCATCTTCCAGTTTAGCATAATCCCCGAAAAATTCTTTTCAATTCCGGCCGGTAAAAAAATCTACCGCATCGAATACCAGATTGTTAAACCCAATCTTGTTAACACCGATGACGCTATTGATGATAAAATGATTTATCAGTTCAATCAGGGCGGTTGCTAATTGCACGAACATCAT
>JBILTS010000072.1:0-10953 GCA_044371405.1 Bacteroidia bacterium | reverse complement strand
GGCGAATCATTGAAATATACGGTCCTGAATCATCAGGTAAAACTACCATTGCCATGCATACCATCGCAGAAGCTCAGAAAAAGGGAGGCATCTGCGCCTTTGTGGATGCAGAACATGCCTTTGATAAGTTATATGCCGAAAAACTGGGTATCGATACGGCTAACCTGCTCATCTCACAGCCCGACGACGGGGAACAGGCGCTGGAAATCGCTGATAACCTTATCCGATCAGGAGCTATCGATGTACTGGTGATTGACTCTGTTGCCGCACTTGTTCCCCGTGCAGAAATCGAAGGCGACATGGGTGATAGCAAAATGGGATTGCAAGCCAGACTGATGAGCCAGGCACTTCGCAAACTCACCGGAACCATCAGTAAAACCGGATGCGTTGCCATATTCATCAACCAGCTCCGTGAAAAAATTGGAGTGATGTTTGGAAATCCTGAAACAACCACAGGCGGTAATGCCCTTAAGTTTTATGCCTCTATCCGTTTGGATATTCGCCGTATTGGCCAAATCAAAGATGGTGAGGACATTGTTGGCAACCGAACCAAGGTGAAAGTAGCCAAGAACAAGGTAGCACCGCCCTTCCGCGTGGTTGAATTTGACATTATGTACGGAAAAGGCATCAGCCGTGTGGGCGAAGTGCTCGACATTGCCGTTGATGCCGGCATTGTGCAAAAAAGCGGCAGCTGGTTCAGCTTCGGCGGCACCAAACTTGGACAAGGTCGCGATTCCGTAAAAGAACTGCTGGAAGACAACCCAGAATTATTGCTGGAAATAGAAGGTAAAATCAAGGCGAAAAACGCCGCAGGTGAAGAGGTGGTTGCAGTACAGCCCGGTGAAGCTTCTTGATTTTAATTTAAAATCTGATTATTTGCAAAAAGACTGCCCTGGCAGTCTTTTTTTATGACCGCTTATTGTATTTATCCTGATACATGACCGGATATAATACATAAAGCATCAACATACGGCTGTATCTGAATATAACAGGCAGAAACAAAATGATGGCAACCGGGATGCTTACAATGGCATAATCGAAAAGGCCAAGAATATTCATTGTTACGCTCATGGTAACTATAATAGCTACTATAATTGCGTAGCTCCAATACATCGCGCCGAAGAAAAAACCGGGTTCCGGCTCATAGCTAAGCTTGCAATGACTGCATCCATAATGTGTTTCGGCAAATCGGCTTGGGTTAAGTATGCTATTAGGAAAAACTTTGTCCTGACCACAACGTGGACAACGGCAGAGAAAAAAACTGATGATTCTGGGCCTGGGATGCTTAAAATCAGGCATCCCTGCGGTTTTTGCGATAATTGTACCAGGCAAAACCTGCTGCACCTACCAGCAAATACGGGGTAGCCAGCAGAAACAAAATTCCTTTATTAATTCCGTTACCGACTGTAGCGCCTTTTTTATTTGTCTGATTGCTCTTAAGTGCCGTTTTACACATAGGGCACTGTGCATTCAAAGGAGAAGCAAATACCAGCAATACAGCTATAACCAGGGTGTAAACAAGTTTTCTCATATATTCCATGGATAACAAGGCGAAATTAACACATAAACTAACACACCGGTAACAGAAACGTACAACCAAAGCGGGAAAGTCCAGCGGGCCAGCTTTTTGTGCTTAACCAGATTTCCTGTGGTACTAAAATAAATGGTGTACAGCACCAGTGGTAAAATGATGGCCGCCAAGAGAATGTGGCTAAAAAGCACAGCGAGATAAAGGGTTTTCATGAAACCATCACCACAATAAGGTGTATGGTCCATGCTGGTATGATAGGCCACATAACTGATGAGAAACAGTGATGATATGATAAAAGCCAGCAGCATAAAAAACTGATGCAGACCTTTATTTTTGGCAATCCTAATCATGTAATATCCAAGCAACAGACAAGCGGAAACACAGGAATTGAGCACCGCATTCAAAAATGGCAAATGTTTGGCCAGGTGAAAATTCGGGCGATAGTCTGAGGGCAGATACCTAAGCAACACGACCACAGCAAGCACGGCAACGCTCACGCCGGTTACCAGCCAGAAAAACGCCTTATCACTTATCCAGTTCTTTTTGTCGGTACTCATACAACAGATTATTAATATCTTCTTCTATTCTCTTTAACGCTTCAAAGCGATCTTTGTTTTTATCACCACGGGTTTGCAAAATGGCGCGTACATGCTTTTCCCGATCAATAAGGACAACCTTGTCATCATGGATAAAATCCTGCCCTTTTTGTTCAGTAGCTAGCAGCAGGTCATTGATTGCCCAATCATAAATTTCTTTTTTGGAACCGGTGCAGAACTGCCAGTTCAATCGATCAGCTCTAAAACGTGCCGCATAATTCTTCAGTACCGAAACACTGTCAGATTCCGGATCAATAGAAACTGAGAGAAAGCGCACTTTGGGATTACGGTAAAATTTCTCGGCCACAGTTTGAATCTGTTTGTTCATCTCGGGACAAATTTCAGGACAGGTTGCAAAGAAAATATTGGCCACGATGATACAGGTATCGAAATCGGCCATGGTTACTGTTTTACCGGTGTGATCCTTGAGTTGAATTTCACCAACTGTGTGGTATTCTTTGGTGCCGTCGGGCATTGTTTCTGTCTGTCCAAGGTAATCGAGCGGCTTATGCACCCATTTGGCCTTACCCAAATAGAAAATTCCGAGTATTGGTAAAATAATGATGGCCGCAACAGCGGCCACCTTGATAATTCCTGTGCTGTTTTTAGAACTCATTACTTGGCGTAAGTGAGCGCATTACCCTCATACAACAATCCCATCACCAGTCCGATGATGAAGATGGTGGGCACCAAAATAACCAGTGCAAGGTTTATTTTCTCATATTTCATGTGCATGAAGGCACCAACAATGTAGTAGGCCTTCACAATTCCGAAGAATATGAAAATGAAATTTCTGAAACCGGTGTGGGGCATCACGAAATATATGATGAAGTCCAGCACGGTAATTCCCAGCAAAATCCAGAAAGTGCGCCAAAGCTCTTTGGTGCCGTGACTTTCTGCCGGGGGAATGTAGTTGATGGCATCGTAATCGCCGGGTTTGGTATAGAATTCCATGGTTGTAAAATTATTAATCAGATGAGGTAAAAGAAGGTAAATACGAACACCCACACAAGATCCACAAAGTGCCAGTACAAGCCGGCCTTTTCAATCATTTCATAATGTCCGCGGCGATCAAAAGCGCCTCTGGCAGCCATAATCGTAACAACTACATTGATAACCACACCACTGAAAACGTGGAATCCGTGGAATCCGGTTACAATAAAAAACAGGGCTGCAAAGGGAACAGGGCCTGCTGTGCGGTACTCGGGCTGCCATTCGAAATGGTCTCCAAAACCCAGGGCTCCAAACACTTTTTGGCCTGCCTCGGTAATTCCAAACTGGTTGCCATAGAGTGTAGCGCCTTCACCAATGAATACTGACCACTCCCATGCCTGACAGCCAAGGAACATAGCACCACCAATGATGGTGTAAATCATGTAGCGCACAACTTCCTTTTTGCTTTTGCGGTGACCGGCCTCAACGGCTAGTACCATGGTAACAGAAGACATAATCAGGATGAATGTCATCACACTCACAAATAGCAATGGGAGGTGAAGACCGTGCATGAAAGGAAAATGGTTAAAGATGGCTGCGGGATCGGGCCATTTGGTAACGATGGGTGTCTGCACGTTGCTAAAGCGCTGTGCACCATATTGCACCAGCAGACTGGAGAAAGTAAATGCGTCTGAAAGCAAGAAAAGCCACATCATGAGCTTTCCGTAACTTACGTTGAAGGGTGACCTGCCACCAGCCCATATGGGCTGCTGTTCAAAGGCCGCTTGTTGATGATTCGCCATTGTTCAAAATTACCCTGCGAAATAAAGGAATAAATACAAATAAATCCACAACAACCCAACAAAATGCCAGTAAGTGTGGGAAACCTTCATCAGCGTGAGCTCTTTTTTATGAACCTGAAACCTGAAAGACTTTGTTAATGTGACAGTTAGCAAAATCATACCGCCCAGCACATGCAGCACGTGTACAAATGAAATTACATACACATAGCTGGCAGAAATATCCTCAGGATCTGCATTTACAAACATAAGACCCCTGGAAGTCATATTTTGCCACCCAAAATACTGCAATACACAGAATAAAACGCCCAATATCCAGGTGGCCGACATATATACCCTGTTTGCTACAAGCTCATCGTTTTTAGCCGCTCTGTAAGCCATGTAAATGGTGATACTGCTGACAACAGCAACCAGGGCAGAAATCATAAACTGCACAGGAAGGTCAAACTGAGTCCAGGTATTTTTGGCAGTGGCATCCGGCATGTGCACAATGTAGGCACTCACAAATGCGGCAAAAAGCATACAGCTGGCAATAATCATCAGTACCAGGTTAAACCGCATGGGTTCTATCCGGTAGTTTTCTTTTTGTTTTTTGGAAGCAATTTTAGTGTTCATGATTGGTTATAATAAAATGTATGAAAGAAATACCAAAGGCGTATATAGAAATGAGGCAAACAGTAATTTTCTTGCCTCAGTAATGTCCAGTGTCTTCCGCAGTTTTAATGCGTAGACCAGAAACAAAATTCCGACAGGCAAAACCCCTGCCAGTGCCCACACATCGCACATTCCGTAGACAACGGGCATCACGCTGGTGGCTATGAGAATGAGGGTGTAAATAACTATTTGAAATGCGCTGTATTTATCACGACCTCCCTTGCTGGGCAGCAGCCAGTATCCCGCTTTCTGATAATCGTCGTGCAATAGCCAGGCAATAGCCCAGAAATGTGGAAACTGCCAGAAGAATTGTATCAAAAACAAGATAACTCCGGCATCATCAATAGCACCTGTAGCTGCTGTATAGCCAATCAGGGGCGGCAATGCCCCCGGTATGGCACCTATCATCACAGCAAGGGGAGTTATGCCTTTTAACGGGGTATACACAAACACATACAGCAATAGAGAAATGGCACCAAGTATGGCAGTTATCAATGGCGTGGTAAGCAACAGTAAAACCACGCCTGCCAAGCCACTGCAAAGTGAGAATATACGGGCCTGAGATTCGCTGAGACGGCCTTCAACAATGGGTCGGTTTTGGGTGCGCGACATTTGGCTATCCTGCTTCTTTTCAAGCAGCTGGTTCAACCCGTTGGATCCGAAAACTATCAGTAAACCGCCCAAAAATACCCCTGACATAACCAGCCAGTTGAAACCGGCCAAACTACCATCGGTGGAATGGAATTTACAACCCAGTATATATCCAAAAACCGATGTGGCAACTACCGTGGAGGTGAGTCGAAATTTTACCAAATCAAAGTATGCTTTCAATATATTTTTCACAGGGTGTTATAATAACATTATTGAACATCAATGGGTTTGGCAATCCTCCAATAAAATATCAAAATAGGTATGGAGGCGCCCAATACAATATGCAGCACCTGCGTTACGGGAGGTAAAACGTAATTGATATTGACAGCACCCAGGGCAATCTGAAAAAACGCGAGGCAACCGGCTATGCCAAAAGCACGGGCCTGAGATGGTTGTTTGGATTTAAGCGATTTCCAAAGCCAAAAGGCATATACCATAAACAACAAGGGCAGATAGCGGTGTAACGCAAATGAGTAGCCCATGCCGGCCCAGTTCAACATGCCGTCTTTTTCAAGTGTGCCGGAAACAGTCAGCACTTCTACATTTTCTCTGGCCAAGGTTCCCAAAAAAACTATAACGAGGGCAAATAGCAGCATCAAATTCCATTGCATTTTCATTTTCTTTTCACCGCGGGCAAAAACGAAAGCTGTTTTGGTATGCATGGCGATCATAAAAAAGAAAATGCTAAGAAAAGAAAGCATAAAATGTATGGAAACTATTCCGGGCAGCAGATTTGTGGCCACCACTATACTTCCAAGCCAGGCATTCAGCAGCAAGGCAATGAACCCCAGGGTTGCGTAGGCGAATACGGCTTTAAAATACCTGAATGATAACAACCAGAAAACCACTGAAAACAACCCGGCCAGCACTCCAAACAACCGATTAATGTATTCTATCCATGCTTTGGTTGCGTTAAATACTTCCGGCTGATAGATGGCCCTGTTGTTTCTAATTTCAGCCGCCTTCTCAGTCCAGCCAAGCTTATCCAGGGTATTGGCAAAGCGATTAACTTTTTGAATTCTTTTATCGAGAAACAGCTGCATATAATTGGCAGGCAACTGGCAATCGCAGGTAGGTGGGGCCAGCAGGCCAAAGCATTTGGGCCAGTCGGGGCAACCCATACCACTGCCGGTTACCCTCACCAGTCCGCCCAAAAGAAATAATAAAAAAACAGACGAACAGGCGAGAATACCTGTTCGTCTGAAAAAAATATCGGAGAATATACGATGCAGTGCGGACAAGGCCCTATCAGCTCCAGCCAAACACGCGCTTGATGGCGGCAAACATTACGTTTTCCGCTATTTCTTCTTTCTTTGTTGATTTACGCTTGGGTGCCGTTTTATGGCCATCTCCTCCGGTACCGGCATGATCAGACTCATCGGGCACGTACTGAGGGAAATAATCATCTTCACGGTCGGGGCGGCTGTACTCATAAGGTCCGCGATAAACCTCAGGAATGGCACCGGGCCAGTTTCCGTGAAGGTGTTTCACAGGGGCACTCCACTCAAGCGTATTGCTCTGCCAGGGGTTTTGTTCAGATTTCTTACCACGGAAAATGCTATAAAAGAAATTCCAGAGGAACAACAACTGTGCGGCACCGCCTACAATGGCAGCAACGGTCATCATCTTATTCACATCCATCCAAACATCAAATTCTTTAACCAGGGTGAACATGTAATAACGGCGGGGTACTCCGGCCAGACCCATGAAGTGCATGGGGAAGAACACCAGGTATGCGGTTATGAAAGTAATCCAGAAATGGAACTGACCCAGCGTATTGTTAAGCATACGGCCATACATGCGGGGAAACCAGTGATAAATACCTGCAAACATACCGAATATGGCAGATGAACCCATTACCAGGTGAAAGTGAGCTACCACAAAATAACTATCGTGCAACTGTATATCCAGCGCGGCATTACCCAGGTAAATACCGGTGAGACCACCTGATATAAAGAATGATACCAGGCCTATAGAGAAGAGCATGGCCGGCGTAAAACGCAGGTTTCCTTTCCAAAGCGTGGTTAGATAATTAAATACTTTAACCGCCGATGGCACCGCAATAATCAAGGTTAGAATCATAAAGACGCTCCCCAGGAACGGGTTCATACCGGTGATAAACATGTGGTGACCCCAAACGATAAACGAAAGGAAGGAAATACCCATCAATGAAACCACCATAGCAGTGTAACCGAAAATGGGCTTGCGGGCATTTGTAGAGATAACCTCTGAGGTAATACCCAGAGCAGGCATCAAAATGATATACACTTCGGGGTGACCAAGGAACCAGAACAAGTGCTGATACAAAACAGGGCTACCACCAATATTTTCCATGGCTCCTACCCCCTCCAGATAAATATCCGAAAGATAGAATGAGGTTCCGAAGCTTCTGTCGAAAATTAGGAACAAGCCGGCTCCCAGCAGCACGGGGAATGAGAGCAGACCCAATACAGCTGTAAAGAAGAATGCCCAGATTGTAAGCGGCATGCGGTTCATGCTCATTCCTTTGGTGCGCATGTTCAGCACGGTACTGATATAGTTGATACCACCTAACAAGGCAGAAACGATAAACAACACAATGGCGACAAGCCACAGGGTCATACCCAATCCGGACCCAGGCATGGCTTTTTCCAAGGCACTGAGGGGAGGATAAACTGTCCAACCGGCAGAAGCAGGGCCTGTTTCAACACCCACTGAAATAAGCAGCACTACTGAAGACAAAAAGAAGAACCAGTAGCTGAGCATGTTCATGAAGGGTGATGCCATATCACGTGCACCAACCTGTAATGGAATGAGCAGGTTGGAGAATGTACCGCTAAGGCCCGCAGTAAGCACGTAAAACACCATAATGGTGCCGTGAATGGTAACCAAACCCATGTAGAAGTTTGGATCCAATTTGCCATCCTGCGCCCATTTGCCGAGCAGCATTTCCATGAAGCCAAATTTCTCATCGGGCCATGCCAATTGCATGCGGAACAAAAGCGACATTACCAATCCAACTAACCCCATGATAATTCCTGTAATCAGGAATTGCTTGGAGATCATTTTGTGATCCATGGAAAACACATACTTGCTGATGAAGCTTTCTTTGTGCTCGTGATGGTCGTGTTCGTGGTGATCTGTATGTAAAGCAGCGGTGCTCATAATGTTTTACTTTTCTATTTAACGGATGGTAACGGTATTTGGTTTTACAATGCTTGTATCCTGTGATTCGGACCCTTCTTCGGGGGGGGCCGGTGCTGCAGGAGGGGCCACAAAAGGCACCTGAGATGCAAGCCAGGTATTGTATTCGGCATCAGAACCCACAACTGTGATTTTGATTTTCATGTTGTAGTGGGCTCCACCGCATATTTTGTTGCAGTACAGGTAAAATTCAAAGTCCTTATTATTCTTTTCTGCACGTGCCTCTTCGGTGGTTTTGCTGGGAATAAACGAAAACCATGTTGCCATGCCGGGAACCACGTTCATCTGTCCACGGAAATCGGGGAACCAGGCAGAATGAATCACGTCGCGTGCTCTGAAATTGAAAGTGTACGATTTGCCTTTCACCAATACAATCTCGGTTGTGATTTTATCATCATTGCCTGCATTGTTAAACACCTTGTCATCCTTACGATAAGTGGTAATGCGGGTGATGGTGGTGTTTTTACGGCGCAGATCTTTCTTTAACTGACGAACATAAGCACCGGATTCAGCATCTTCCATTTTGGTTTTCAATTCCTTGTAAACCGCAGGATAAGCTGTGGCATTGCTGCCGGTATTAAATTGCACAAACGCCGCTTTCCATGCTTTGGCAGAATCATCTGCTGAAGCAATCTGGGCATTAAGAAGGGCAGTATCTTTTTTGAGGTCAGACAGCAACGAATCTACGTGCTCCTGAACAGCAAGACCCAAAGGATTTTTACCGCTGATAAAAGTAAAGTGGCTATTGCCAAAAGTGTTATCAGCACCTGCATAGCGGGCCTTCCATCCAAACTGGTAGGCAAAAACTTCAATTTCCTGAGCATCCTTTGGCTTCTCGGAAGTTATTTTTGACCAGGTATTAAAACCGCGAAGAACCAGGAATGTAAGCACGATGGCAGGAACGATGGTCCACACCAGCTCTAGTTTATTGTTATGAAAATAGTAAAGGGCCTTTTGACCTTCACGGTAGCGGTATTTAAACATGAAATAGAACAGGAGTGCCTCGGTAATGGCGAATACCACGAAAGTGAAACCGAAGGTCCAGTTGAACATACTGTCAATTGTTTCACCATGTTCAGAATACGAATCTCCAATCATTACATATTTGCCATGATAAATCATTTCATACCAGATACCGGCAATGGAGGCCAGCAGAAAGATTATGGCTACCCAGCGATTGGTTGAGTTCCAGTTGACAACCTTTTTACCGGTAATTTTTTCGGTCAGTGCACCAATGTCAAACGCACGGGCAACAATTAGAACCAGCAGCACGCATAGAGCACAGTAGCTGATAAATTCCCAGTCCCAGTTGGCGAGACTGAATTCCTGCGGCGGTTTAACCACATCAGCAGCAGATTGGGCGATTGCTAACACCGGCAAGGCCAGTAGTAACATCGCTGAAAAGATTTTCTTTGAAGCAAAGGCAGCGATGCCGGACAAATGGTAATTCTTCATTTATGCCTATTATGGATTTGGTGCCGCAAATTTAAGAATCAACAGCATGATTCTAGCAAAAAATGAGAAAAATTCATAAAGTTTATTAACGCCCTGATTGACAACAACCTAATCACCGCCTGCTCTGGGTTTTAACCATCTCCAGCAGCATACTTTGCTGGTTCGCTTCGGGTAAAATGTGGATATTGTTTCCACCGCCAAGTGTGCTGAGATGTTTAAGCAAATCTAGCCCGGTGGGATGCTGCCCTACCATGATGGTACTGAGATGAATTCCTTCCTGATTGGCTTCGGTTATCATTTTTTCCATGGCTTTTCGGCTCATGCCGCCTGTTGTAAATACACCATCTGTAATAATGACAATCTGGTTATTGCCATCGGCCTGAAAATGTGTTTTTGCCTGCTGATAAGCCAGTTTTAGTGCAGCACCTCCATTTGTTCCGCCCTCAGTTTTAAGCCGGTTGATGCGGTTGTAAATACTGTCTTTATTGTCTACCGGACCATGTGGATGTATCACCCTGGCATCGCTGCTGAAACCGATTACCCCCAGGCGATCATCACTGCGCAGTGCCGAAACCAAAATGGCCATGGTAGATTTTAATGTTTCCATTTTCCCGTCGCGTTTCATACTCATGCTGGCATCCACAATAAATACCAGGTTGTTTACCTTAAACAGATTGCTTTGCAGCATGCCGTCATCAGGGTGTACATGTTCTTCTTCCTCAGCCGTATCCATCAAAGAAAGCTCGGTACCTGTTGCATCCCTGCCGGTGGTAACATCATTGCCGGTGGTAACAGGTTCCTCTGCCTGTTTTGGATCCATGTAAATGATAAATTTGCTTTGATATGGCTCCAGGGTAATCAGGGCCAGGTATTCATCAAAACCGTCTTTGGTGCATGAAATACGGTAATTTCCGGGCATCACAGCCATTCGAAATCCATCATTATGGGGTTCAAGTCTAACCCGCTTCCCGTTGTTTTCTTTCACACTGAAATCATCGGGTTTAATCCGCTCGTCTGTGAGGCGATTTCTAATCTCAACCTGCACCATTTTTTCCTGCGAATTTTCATCCGCATTGGCAGGATTCACTACAGGACAGCGCAACTGAGCTGAGGGATCAAAACCTTTGATATTCCCCTTGAGTTTAAAAAC
>JBILTS010000070.1:0-11049 GCA_044371405.1 Bacteroidia bacterium | reverse complement strand
AGACGCCAGAATACCCGGCGATTATCGCATTGGAAGCATCGGGGGTGGTGGCCGTTACGACAACCTTACCGGTGTTTTTGGCTTGAAGGATGTGACAGGCGTGGGAATTTCGTTTGGCCTCGACCGGATTTATGATTTAATGGATGCCGCAGGTCTGTTCCCTTCCCATTCCATGCAAAGCACGCAGGTACTGTTCTGCTGCTTGGATGAAAATGCTTTGCCATCCGCTTTTGCCATGGCCGGCATGCTGCGGGATGCCGGTATTTCGACCGAAGTGTATCCCGGTGCAGTAAAACTTAAAAAACAACTGGACTACGCCAACAATAAATGCATAGCATGGGCCTGTATTTTGGGCGAACAGGAAATTAAAGATGGAACCATTTCCATTAAGAACCTAAACAGCGGCGAACAAAGTACCTTGCCGCAAAACCAACTTTTAGCGCATATCTCATGACAAGAGAAATAGTAGACAATTATTCGCTGGAAACCATACTGGAATTAATTAACAGCGATGATAAAATTTGCTATTCGCCGCATATTTTGCAACGAATAAACCAATCTGTACAAGCCCTCGAAGACTACCTGCAAGACGGCAATCCGGCGGTGTACGGTGTAAATACCGGGTTCGGAAGCCTGCAGAATGTGCGTATACCGGACAATGAGCTGGAAGAATTACAGCGCAACCTGCTGATAACCCATGCTGCCGGCACGGGAAATCCTTTGAAAACGGACATTGTAAAAACCATGTTGCTGTTAAAAATCATCAACATTGGCAAAGGATACAGTGCCGTTAGGGCTGAAGTGGCCGAACGGCTGATCTGGCATTACAACAACAATTGGATTCCGGTGGTTCATGAACAGGGATCGCTGGGTGCCTCCGGCGATCTGGCACCGCTTTCAGAAATGTGTTTGCCTTTACTGGGCATGGGCACATTAGAGCACCCTGTATTCGGCGCAAAAAGTGCGGAGATTGTGCTTTCTGAAAACAACCTCAAACCCATACCATTAAAGCAAAAAGAGGCACTTGCACTCATTAATGGGACTCAGTTTATGCTGGCCCATGCATTGCAGATAAATGAAACGGCTAAGGCCATTATGGCAAACATGCATACCGTAGCTGCACTCAGCGCCGATGTATGGCTATGTCGGGAAGATCCATTCAGGCCTGAGCTCCACCGCATCCGCCCCCATGCCGGACAACTGGAAGCTGCAGAAAATATGCTTGTGCGGCTTAGAAACAGCAATTTACACAAACACCCCCGCCCTGCAGTGCAGGATCCATATAGTTTTCGTTGCATCCCTCAGGTGCATGGTGCCAGTATAGATGCGCTAAACCATTGTTTTTCGGTGTGGGAAACAGAACTAAACAGCGTAACCGATAACCCCAACGTTTTTGCAGACGAAAAAGCGGTTCTCAGCGGTGGCAATTTTCATGGTCAGCCCCTGGCACTCACGCTCGATTATGCTGCCATGGCACTGGCCGAACTGGCCAACATCAGCGAACGCCGCACCTACCTGCTCATCAGCGGGCAGCGCGATTTGCCACCATTCCTGGCCACCAAACCCGGCACCGACAGCGGATACATGATTGCGCAGTATACGGCAGCCAGTATTGTCAGCAAAAACAAACAACTCTGCACCCCCGCCAGTGTAGACAGCATCGTGAGCAGCAACGGGCAGGAAGACCATGTGAGCATGGGTGCCAATGCAGCCGTAAAGGCATTACAGGTAGCTAAAAATGTTCAGGATGTGCTAGCCATCGAATGGCTTTGTGCCAATCAGGCGTTGTCATTTAGACAGGAAAAATCATTTTCGCAGGCAGAAAACATGCGCATGACACTTGGCCAGGACGAGCACACACAAGCTCCAATGCACGAGCTAATTGCACGCGCCAAGGCATCTTTGTTTGGCGGCTAGGGCTTACCAATGTATAGCTCTCTTGTCATTTTTCGGCCCTTGGCAGAGAGTGAGACCTTGTACACGCCGGGTGGAATGCGATTGAGCGGCAGGGCCACTTCCTGTTCCTCTGCAGGCAAAGGATCGAAGAGTTGTTTGTGAATAATTTGCCTTCCCCTGCTCATTTCCAGCGTACAACTTTTAATACCGGGCAGGGCAAAATGCACCACAAACAAGGCCGTATCCGGCAACACCCCCATTTCCATATAAGCAGTTTTAGGCAGCTTTGCATTGCGTTTTACAAACGATTTGGTGAGGGCAGCTACCTTCACGGAAGCCAATGCCGCTGTATTGTCATAATGAGTGAAAGCACTGCGAATGATGCCTTTTGAAGCAGCAACTGAGATATAATCTCCGAAGAAAATCTTTTTACCCGGTGCACAAAAAGACTGGTTGGTGACCCTGTATTCCTTGCCCATTTTACCCTTTGAAATGGACCTCAAATACACGTCGGTATAAATATTTTGGGCTGAATGCCTCCGATCATACCAAACCACATACACATCATCATTGGATGCATCCAGTGCCAGGTGCGGCATATATTGATCGCATCCTTTACCGGCGATATCTGAATGAACGCGCTGCTCGGAAGACCAAGTTTGTCCACCGTCCTGACTCATCTTTATAAAGACATCATAGTCCCCCCTGCTTTTGTCGCCAAAAACCAAGTAAAGGTTGCCTTTGGAATCGCACTTAATAAACGGCATGTTATTGCTGCGCATCAGACCTGGAATATCATTGATAGCCCAGCCGGACTGTTGCTGAGCGATTATTTTATCCACCCCCCAGGTTTTACCCCCGTCTGTACTCACATCCATCCAGATTTTATTTTTACCGGCCCACACGCAGTAGATTTCGCCCATGGGTCCAACGGCAGCCGTTGCCCCTTCCAGGGTATTGTCGCCATCCTCAGCGTCGCCACAGGAATCGCTAACCACAATGGTAACAAAAGTATCTGTATTGTTTCTGCGATAAGCAAACCGGATGCGGCTGGAATCTCGCGGATCCTTGCTGCCATATTTGTCAAATTCGGTCCACGACACATAAACACTCCCTTTAAAGCGACTGCGTTTGTTTTCATCCATGGCAATCCACGGTTTATCCTGCATTTTTCCCGGGCGGTAACCAATTCCGGTGCTTTTCCAGCTGTTACCACCATCTTCAGAGGTTTGAAGTACAATCCTGTCAAAATGCTCGGGCCATTGCAATGTTGAATTTTGGGCAAGACTCAATAAATAAAAATGCCCTTGCTTATCAATGTAGGCAACTGGATCTCCATAAAAACCTTCCGCTGGCTTAAGGGTGACGGATTTCCAGGTATAACCTGCATTTTCCGATACAAAGAAGTAACTGGTATTGGAACCCAGAATCTGAACATTAGGGTCTGTAGGATGAATTGCCAGACTGGGTTCGTTGGTCTCCAGACCACCGGGAACAAGATCCAACAACGGAGTTTGTGCCAACAGTTTACTGGCAAACAGACTGCATATTATCAAACCCCGGCGTAGCTGCATCAGGCATTTGCACCGGCTGAATGGCGGGAAGCCAGCCACCTCTCGGCGTCCAGAGCGGCCATGCATCCGCTGCCTGCCGCGGTAACGGCCTGCCGGTATACTTTATCCTGGGCGTCGCCGGCACAGAAAACACCTTCTACATTCGTGTAGGAAGTGCCCGGCTTGGTGATGATGTATCCCTGCTCATCCATGTTGATGTAGGGCTTAAATATGGCGGTATTCGGTGTGTGTCCAATGGCCACAAAAAAGCCCTTGATGGGAATTTCACGGGTTTCACCGGTTTTGTTGTTTTTAACCCGAACGGCCTCTACTGTATTTTCTCCCAAAATTTCATCTGTTTCAGTATTGAAAAGCACTTCGATGTTTGGGGTATTCATAACACGGTGCTGCATGGCTTTGCTGGCACGAAATTCTTCCTTGCGGACAAGCATGTATACTTTAGAGCAAATTTTTGACAGATAGCTGGCCTCTTCACAGGCGGTATCGCCGGCTCCTACGATGGCCACATCTGAGTTGCGATAGAAAAACCCGTCGCACACGGCACAAGCACTCACGCCACTGCCGTTCAGTCGCTGCTCACTGGGTATCCCCAACCATTTGGCACTGGCACCTGTGGAAATAATCACGGAATCTGCCGTGATTTCATGGCTTCCGTCCACGATCACTTTTTGAGGACCTCCGTTTTTAAATTCCACGGAAGTTACCATTCCAAAACGAACATCTGCACCAAGACGCACGGCCTGTTTTTTGAACAGGTCCATCATTTCCGGCCCCATGATTCCATCGGGATACCCGGGATAATTTTCCACGTCGGTGGTAATGGTAAGCTGACCGCCTGGTTGCAGTCCTTCATACAATACGGGCTTCATGTCGGCGCGGGCGGCATAAATGGCGGCGGTGAAACCAGCGGGTCCACTGCCAATAATCAGGCATTCTACGTGCTCAGGGGATTGGTTTGTCATTACTAAAATGCAAATTTACTGTGCTGCTTGGAGAAACACCAACGATTGAAGGCATGAGGTTAAACAATTTACAAACAAAGTATAAAATACCATCTTTTTTAATCATTAAAAACAGTTTAAAGCATTAACCTTATTGTCTTTCAGCTGCATTATAAAAACTTTATCTCCGCATTTTTTGCGTCGATTATACGTTTGTTGTTTTTTTATCCTTTTATGCTTGTTGATAACTTCCTTTTATTCACAATGCTGACAAAAGTCAGAATAGAGCAAGGGACAACTGAATTTCAACCAGTTAGGCACTTAAAGATTATTACAAAAACATTTGTTTTTTTAAATTTTTTGGGTTACTTCGTAAAACTAAAAAACAATATCGCCTATGCAGGAGAATTACATTTTCATTTTTGCGGGCATTGTGGTAGTGATTCCGGCAATCTTTCTGATTGCCTGGCTTACGTCCCGCAAAAAAAACTAACCCCAAAACCCCGGTGACTCCGGGGTTTTTTATTTCCAAATCTCGCAATAAACAATTGATTGTAAACGTTTAGAACGCGTGAGCCCCAACTTCCGGCCATTAAAACCCATATTGATTATTTTGTGCTTGTTGCTGCCTGGCTTTTTCATTTGTTTGCCTCACACTCCACTCATCGACACCCATCCGGAATGGCGCAGCGTGTGGGATAAAGCGCATCTTGCCGTTTCGCGAGATTCGCCATGGGCTTATTTGATTGATTTTTCTTTGTTGCTGGTGGCTGCCGCATTGGTTGTTATGGTTCGCCTGTGCATGCAAAAAATCGCTCCTGAAACGCTAATAATAGGTATGTTTGCCTGTCTGCTTATTTACCACCTTGGCTGGAAGTTCATCCCCTACTACGGCAACGGACTTCACCATGCTGCCATGCCCATCAGCAGTGGTTTTTACGACCCAAAGGCACTACCACCCATGAACGGGATATTGGGATATATCTGGGGACTGGGCTTGTTTTGCACAGAAATTATGATGATGCTTTTGCCGATTTTATTGATTTATCAACTGATTAAAAAGAGCCCTGGGATATTGGTTCTGGCCACAATGCAACTCTGCATCGCCCATGCATTGCTGCAAACCCTCACGCCCGATTTTTGGGCTTGGTTTATGGATTGAGTGCCCCGCAATTACTGAAACTATAGCATGGCATTCAACATCATGGTTGTTTAAAAACATGCACAGGTTGCGCTTTCAAATTTAAATGATGTTAGAGAATTACAAATTGGATTGCGCAAAACAACTTTATTTTATACCTTTGCGTATAATACCTATTGGTACTATACCCAATGGTATAACATCAACTTAAAATTAAAAACATGAAGGATTCACCTTTTATATACGGCACAACAGTCTGTCAGCATTCATTTACAAATAGAGAAAACGAAGTCGCTAAGCTAGAGAGCAATTTATTAAACGGCATTAACACCACCATCATATCTCCAAGACGATGGGGAAAATCGTCGTTGGTTGAAAAAGTAGTTGCAGACATTAAAAAGAAAAAGTCTAAAAATAAAACGGTAATCATTGACCTTTTTTCCATTAGCAACGAGGAAGAATTCCTGGAGGTTTTTGCCAGAGAAGTCATTAAAGCATCATCTACAAAGTGGGAAGAATGGCTGCATAGCGGTAAAGATTTTTTTAAAAAATTAATACCTAAAATTAGCTTAGGCATTGACCCCAATACCGATTTTAGCTTAAGTTTTGACTGGAATGAATTAAAGAAAAACAGCGATGAGGTGATGAATTTGCCTGAGACAATTGCTATGAAAAAAGGAATTAAATTCATAATTTGTTTGGATGAATTCCAAAATCTTGCCCATTTTAATGATTACTTGAATTTTGAAAAAAAACTAAGAGCATGCTGGCAGCGGCATAAGTATGTTACATACTGCTTGTACGGGAGTAAAAGACACATGATGACAGATATTTTCAATAATCCATCAAAACCATTTTATCGTTTTGGCGATATCATGCTACTCCAAAAGATTCAAACCCAAAAATGGATTTCATTCATTACCAAGAGCTTTGAAAATACCGGAAAACAAATTGATGATGCAACTGCGAAAGCCATTCCTGATTTTATGAAAAACCACTCGTGGTATGTGCAACAGCTTTCGCATTATGTATGGAACTTAACGAATAAGAAAGCCACAATTACAGAATTCAATAACGCTTTGAATGAATTAATACAAGCCAATTCGCCACTGTATCAAAAGGAAGTTGAGATAATTAGTGCTACTCAACTGAATTTATTAAAAGCGGTGGCAAAAGGGGAAACTCAACTCACCAGCACTGCGGTAATGCAGAAATACCTATTAGGAACACCAAGAAATGTAAGTAAAAACAAAACCATATTAATCAATAACGACATCATACAGGCAGCAAACAAACAGTATGAATTCGTTGATCCTGCGTTTGAATTGTGGTTTAAGAAACAATATTTCCAGCAACCATACACTGTGCAACTTTGAGCAACCTTTCAGGCATTGTAAAACAATTATAACATCTTGTGGCAGCACACATGCCGTTTTAATTAAACAATTTCAAAATGTTAGACCCGGTCGAAACAAGCCAAAACTTTGCTACAAACCCTCAAACCCGATTTTTGGGCGTGGTTTATGGATTAAATGAAAAAGCTGGCAAATTGATGTAATTTTGAAATGTTAATCAACCAGCAGTTACCTCCTCCGGCAACCAAAAATTTAGCAGCAAATGATTTCATTGCGTAAAGTAAAACTAGAAGACTGGCCTTTGCTGCTGGACTGGAGAAACGATGAGGAAACCCGGAAAAACTCGCACACTACCGAGCCGGTGGCGGAAGCATCGCATAAAACCTGGCTTTCAAAAGTATTGGCTAATCCAAGCACACAATTATACATCGCTGAGGAGGATGGCATTCCGGTAGGAACAACAAGGGCTGACTACCACGAATCACAAAACGATTATCTCCTTTCCTGGACCATAGCACCGCATGCCAGAGGCAAAGGCATCGGCAAACTGATGGTAAAAGCCATGGTAGAAATGCTGAATGGAAGAATACGCGCAGAAATCAAGAACGGCAATATTGCCTCTATTAAAATTGCTGAATTTGCCGGGTTATCCCTTAGGAAAGAAGAACATCAAATACTGTACTTTTCCAACTATTAACTATTATTGCAGTGTGAAAAGCAACCGCAGCAAGGGTTTTACCATTTAAATCCGTCATATCTGTTGCTTAACGCAAACAACCATTAAAAAACAATCATGACATTTAAGACCGAACAGGAAGATTTTTGGGCAGGCAGTTTTGGCGATGAATATATCAACCGCAACATCAGTGAAGAATACCTTGCATCCAACCTCAATTTCTTTTCAAAAGCATTTCAGCAAGTTGGCCGCCCCTCCTCCATCATTGAATTTGGTGCCAATGTGGGCATGAACCTCAAGGCCATAAAAATGCTTTTCCCGGGAATAGATGCCCATGGCATAGAAATCAACCGCACTGCTGCAGATGAACTGGGTAATGTGATTGGCAGCGATCATGTTTTCCATGGTTCTATTTTTGACTTCACACCCAAGCAGGCATTCGATGTATCGCTTATCAAGGGTGTGCTCATCCATATTAACCCGGATATGCTGCAGGATGTTTATGCCAAATTGTATGCATCAAGCCGCAAATACATTCTGGTTTGTGAATATTACAATCCTGCTCCTGTGAGCATCAGCTACCGCGGGCACAGCGACCGTTTGTTTAAAAGGGATTTTGCCGGAGAGATGCTGGATAAATACGCCGACTTATCTCTGGTAGATTACGGTTTTTGCTACAAACGCGACAAAGCTTTCCCACAGGATGACATCACCTGGTTTTTGCTTCAGAAAAATTAAACGCTCCTTTACCTACTTCACCACCACCTGATACCCAATGGTGGCCTGCAGGAAACCCCTGCCGGGGGCTTGCTGAATTTGCAACATGGTTTGCAAAGACTGTGTTTTCCATTGCCTGCTAACCTGCAGTCTGCTGCTGCTGATGGTTGTTTTTTGAGACTGCATTTCAGACACAATGCGAGAATATGAAAAAGATGTTCTGAGCTTTTTATCCATCAAGGGAAGACTGCAGGAAATAACGGGCCCCAGGTTGCGAACACGCATCTCCCCCGCCATGTTTTGACCGGCATTGAGTTGCAGGGCCATGGTGGCTCCGTTTTTGGCATGTTGTACTACAAAACCCGCACCGGCGTTGTAAAAATCGCTGCTGCTGCCCGGTGCCCCCGAATTGCGCTGCCACAGCCCCGTACCTGTGAAACTGCCCTGCCATTGGCCTGTTTTGGGCATGGGAACCGCCAATTGCATATTCCCCGACTCAGAAATCTCCCTGAAATTGAGGGTGTCCCAGGCCAGCATGGGGCTGTTGGGTTGCAGGTAATCTGTGAAGGGCCGTGTGTTGGTGAAGCTGGTAAAACTGGAATAGGAACCAGACAGCATGCCGCTTTTACCCAATCTGTATTGTACCTGCAAGCTATACACCTGCCTGCGCATGGAAGAACTTTTACGGTTATCGAGGTTATCGCGCTGCAAACCCACCTGTCCGCTCATGCTCAGCTTGCCTTTCAATGCCTGCACATTCCCGCCTATGCTCACGTTTTCCATGTCGTTATTGAAATAATAGGCCCCCAGCGTCTGGTATTCCGGATCGGTATGTTCGTAGGTCACATTCCACTGATGCGCCTTGCCCTGCCAGGCCAGACTGCCTTTGTAATGCTGTTTGCTGGTTTGGATTGTGGGGGTTCTCATATCATTCACCATGTAACTGAGGTTGTATGCGGCATTGAACATCAGCTTTTTAAACAACACCTGATCCAGCAAAACACCGACAACACGGTTACTTTTGGGTGCTGGCGGCATGAACACCTCTTCGGCTATGCTGTTGGTATCGTCTGCTGCCTGAAAATAGCTGGCCTGACAGTGGGTATTGCTGTGCCTGTATCCTGTGCGAAACCCATATCCCATGCGACGATAGGCCGGTGTGATGGTGCCTGAAACAGAGTCCAGGGGCGCAGCAATGGCTTTCTGAAATCTTCCATACAGGGCGCTAAATGTCCATTTTCCGGGGGTTAGATCGGTGGCCACCCCCTGAAACACATGCCCACCCACGGTTTGCGGCGACCAATTCACCGCAATTCTGCCAAGGTGCAGCTGAACCCATTTATATTGCGGATGCAGTGCCGTTTGATTAAACGTGGGTTGTGAAAAGCGGCTGCCCATATTGGAAAACAACAGTTGGAAGGGAGCATCAATCACACCAAAGAGTTTTAGGTTGAGGTTGCCATTCAGCACGTAATTATAAGGTTGATCGTTGTTTTCTGAATTCAATCGCCTGTTGTACATGTGCTGCATCTGCAAACTGCCGCCTGCCTCCAATGGCTTGCTTTTAAGCACCTTCTCCACATCCTGGGAAAAAGACAGACAGGGGCTCAGCATGATCAGAAAACAGGCAATTTTATACCGCATATCACGTTCCTATTGGATAATCAAAATCTTACGCGTCTGTATCTCATTTCCGGCCACAACCCTGATGAAATAAACCCCCTCTTTCTCAATATCAAAGGGCCTTTCAGAAATTTGCTGAACCTGCTTGTATTCCTTCCTGCGCAGTGCATGGCCAGATACAGGATCCAGCAGGGTAAGAATGGGGTCTGTCGTATTTCGAAAAACAATGTCGGCCTGATATTTCAACCCTGTTGATGGGTTTGGTTTAAGTATAAAAGATTTGATCAGCGGGCCCTGATAGCCCATTTGGGTTATAAACCTTGAGGTATCGGAAGGGCGAACAATATGTAGCCATTTGGTGCGCCGGTACGTGCAACCCGAATCAAACTTTGATGCAAGGGTGATTGGATACAGTCCGGTGTCTTTGATTAAAAACTTAAGGGTTTCATTTTGTGCCTTTTGCCAGGCCGGACCCTGCAGTGTCCATAAACTGCTGGCGGGTTTTGGGCGGCTGTGATCCACGGCCCAGGCAGTATCGTTCAGTTTCACCTGAGCAGGCAAAAGAAAATCATGGATTACCGAGAGATTTCGCCGCTGAATTTGAATGGTATCGCGCACAACACAGCCCGAATCGTTGGTCCATTTCAGCGGCCATTTTCCTGCCGATACCGCTGTGAATGTATCCGACAAAATCCTTGTTCCATCGGGCTTTACGGCTTCAAAACCGGTTGCAAAGGCATCCCGGGCATCAATTTTCAGCCACTGCCCGTTGCAAAGCACCGTATCAATGCCCAGTTTTTTCCCAAAAAACGGCAACCCAGGTATGCTAAATTTGCCAATTATGGCGCATCCTCCGGCATTGTCTATCTCAAAGACAAACTCACCCCGGCTTAGCCCCAAAAGTGTATCACCAGGCTTGTAAACCCCCAAACCGGGCACATTCAGCTGCAGGGTATCATCCCAAAGTGCACTTTTGGCGGTAAAAGTCCATTTTCCATCTCCGGCACCGGGACATGATTCACCGCGCAGCATGCGTGTTTCAATATCAAATCCATAGGGACCGTCTACCAGTACGGTATCCCACCTGAAGCCGCAATCAAAGTCATTCCACGGCGTAAAATCAATG
>JBILTS010000069.1:0-11052 GCA_044371405.1 Bacteroidia bacterium | reverse complement strand
AAATAAAACACTGCCTTTGCAGGGTTTCTATACGCACCAGGGCAAATATCAAAGTGTGCAGGGCATAGGGGAAATCAATGAGATTTTCGCTAACTTGTGTGCTTGTATTGATGCCGTATAAAAAATGATTAAAGCAAACATTCACTACCTAATTCTGGCAGTTGCCGGGATTACAGCCGCATGGCTCATAGGCAATGGTTTTAAGCGTAAGCCGCATGGAGAGTATATTTCTGTAACAGGAATGGCAGAAGTGAATTTTACCAGTGACGAGATTCGCTGGTCCGGAGATTTTTCGCGCTCCAGTGCCGAAATGAAAGAGGCCTATCAATCCTTAAAAACAGATAAGGATAAGGTTTTTCAGTATTTTAAATCAAAAGGGGTTCATGATTCTGAAATGGTTTTTGGAACCGTGAATATTGAAAAACAATATGAAGATTACAGGGAAGATGGGGTGTATCGCACCGTTTTTAAAGGATACAAGGCATCCCAATCCATAAAAATTCATTCTCGCCGCATTGATGCCATTGAATCGGTGGTGAAAGAAAGCATGGAGCTGATTGAAAACGGCATTGAATTTAATGCAGGTGCTCCTGAGTTTTATTATACACGGCTATCTGATCTCAAGCTTGAACTGATACGTAAAGCCGCCGCCGATGCCGGTTCCCGGGCCGAAAAAATTGCGGAAGCCAGTAATTGCAGTCTGGGGTCGCTGAAATCATCCGATTTGGGGGTATTTCAGATTACGGGCGAAAATGACAATGAGGAATATAGCTGGGGTGGGGTGTTTAATACCTCAAGCAAGCGAAAAACAGCCCGGGTTACTGTTTCCTCCAATTTTGCTACCCATTGATGAAGCCACGCAATTTACTGTTGCTGGATCTGGATAATACCCTGTGGGATTTTGACGGGAATGCTGAAGAAGCCCTGGCGGAATTGTTTCACAGGCACCATTTGCACATACGTACGCCGCATTCCGTTCACCATTTCATAGAAACCTACAAGGCCATAAACATATCATATTGGAAACGCTATGAAGCCGGGGAAATAGAGAAGGATTTGCTTAGAACGGGCCGTTTTATTGATACATTCCGGGCCTTGGGCATTCCTGATGATGAGCACCCTGAGAATGTTTGGGATGAATACCTGGAGATCTGCCCAGTGATGACCCGCATGATGCCGGGTGCCATGACTTTTGTGAAAGAAATGAAGGATGTGTTTGAGTTGGTGCTGCTCACCAATGGATTTGAAAAGACACAGCGCACTAAAATACAGGCCTGCGGACTTTCAGAGCATATTGAACTGATGATTAGCAGTGAGGCCGTGGGTATTGCCAAGCCGGATAAAGCCATTTTTGATATTGCAGTGAAAACAGCCACAGAGATGTATGGGGAATTCAACCGGGTTTTTTATGCCGGTGATACCTGGGATACCGATGTGAAAGGTGGTGTGAATGCGGGAATACCAACATTTTGGTATAATCATACAGTTGCAGAAACTCCTGGTGATGAAGTTGCCTCACATCCTTTGTATATGGGCAGTTGTGAGTCATTGGCTGAGTTGGGAGCAGCCCTTTTGCAGCGGCTTTGACAATTTACTTACACAATTTTCCCGTTGTCTTGTTTATCTTTGTAGAAGCATGAAAAATTATTTCAAACATTTTCTTTTGGCCGGTGCCGCTTTTTTTTCTTTGGCAGCCAGCAATGCACAATTCATAGAAATTCAAGGTGGAACATTCCATTTGTTTTATCCGGAGGCTGCATCATCATCTGAACACAGCGTCTATTTGAAAAATATTGGTACGGCCCCTTTGGACATTGCCTACGAAAAAGTTTCTGTTGATTATCCTCAGCAATGGGGTACGCCATCATTTTGCGATAACATCGGTTGTTATATTGATTTTCCTAAGACGGGGACATTTGCAACCATGGCTCCAGGCGAAAAAGGCAGCATTAAAATTGGGATTATACCACAAGGCAGTGCCGATACCGCCATTATTAAATATGCGGTTTGGGATGTCAAAAATCCTAACTTAAAAGATACCATTACCTTTAGAATCATGGTTCGCTGGTCTGCCGGTACACAGCTTTCGGTAATGCCCCAGCAGGCCATTTATCCTGTTCCTGCCAATCAATTTTTGCAGGTAAACACCCTAAATGCAGATTATCTTGAAATTCGCAGTCTTTCCGGCCAAACCGTTAGCCGTTACTATCCGGATGCAGCGTGGTCCCGCCTTGATATTGCCAATCTTGCCAATGGCAGTTATGTGTTGTTGCTGAAAGGTAAAAACGATAACCGAAGCTACACTTTTCTAAAAAATTAATTGGTAAACCTACCATAAAGCATGCTGCTCTTTGCGTTTCAAACACTGGCCTCCGGTTGGTTGTTGATTGCATGCCTGGCAGCTGCTGCTGTTCTTTCCTGGTTGCTTTACCGCAAACAAAAGCAGTTTGACAAACCATGGTCGTGGATATTGCCTGCCCTTCGTTTCATGGGTTTGTTTTTGCTGTTTATTTTGCTGCTATCGCCTTTTGTGGTGCTAACCCTTCAGCAGGAGGAAAAACCAACACTGCTGGTCTATCTCGATCAAAGTGCCTCTGTATCGGGTGAGGTAAATTCGGTATATGAAAAGTCTCTTAAAGAGCCGCTTAATGCCCTATCCGATAAATTCAATGTTCGGATTTTGCGTTTTGCCGATAAGGTTTATGAGACGGGTGATACCCTGAAAGCACGCAACGCAACTGATCTTGGCTGTATTTCGCAGCACATCAACGATTACAGGGATTCCCGGCGTGTGGCGGCAGTGCTGGTGGTTTCCGACGGCATTCAAAATCGGGGATTAAGTCCGCTGGTAACTCCGCTGATGAGCAGCCCGGTAGTTTATGCTGTGGGGCTGGGAGATACAACACCTCAGTCTGATGTTCGCATATCCGGTGTTCAGGTGAATGAATCGGTTTTTCTGGGAAGTGATTTTACTGTGGAGGTGCAACTGCAATGTAACGCTTCATTTGCTGCACCTTTCAAGGTTGATTTGTTTGATGGAGGACGATTTTTACAGTCTCAGTCGGGCAACTTTGGCAGGGGTAATGTATACAAACGCCTGGTTTTTACATTGAAGGCGGGCCAGGCCGGCTTAAAACAGTTTAGGGTAGTAGTGACACCACTGCCGGGTGAGAGGAATTTGGCTAATAATCAGGCAACCGCCCTCACCGAGGTGGTTGATGATCGTAAAAATACGGTAATTGTGCAGGCATCCGCACATCCGGATGTGGGAGCCATAAGGGGGCTGCTTGAGGGCAATGCCAGGTACAATGTAAGTTTGGCAAACCCCGGCGTTTTACCCAACACGCAATCTGCTGATATTTTTATTGTGCACGGAATGCCCGTCAATGAAAATCAGGCGGCATGGTTGAAACGGCTTGCAACAACAGGGAAGCCCTATTTTCATATCAGTACGCTGCAAACCCTTCGCAATTTATTGGGTAATTTGCCCGGAGGAGTATCGCCTTCGGCTATCGGTCAGTCTGAGGATGTGCTGCCCCGGCCATCCCCTGATTTTACAGAAATTGCCTTCGAGCCGGAAGTAATCCGCAGGATAGCAACATTTCCCCCGCTGAAAGTGGCATATGGTCGATGGCAGGCAGATGGAACGCAGAAAGTTTTTCTAAAACAGCGTATTGGCAATATAGAAACGCCTTATCCCCTTCATTATTTTAGGGATGTAAGTAACAGCCGAAGTGTATGGCTTTGCGGTGAAGGTTTCTGGCGCTGGAAGATGAAAGAATATTCGACCTATGGTGATTATATCGCTACAGAGTCTTTATTGTTTCAGTCATTGCAATATCTCTCAGTGAAGTCCAAACCCCGTTCATTCGTGCTTAAAGCCCTCAGAAATGCATATGAGTCAGGTGAAAATGTAATGCTTCAGGCCACATACACGGATGCAGCAGGCAACAGTGACAATAAGTCGGGTTGCGAGCTGGTTATGGAGGGAGAAAAGGGTTTTAAACGGGTATATTCCATGGCTGCCGGCCAAAATATGTATCGTTTGGAAGCGGCAGGATTACCCCCCGGACAGTACAAAGCCACCGCCCGTTTGAATAAGAATCCCGCGCAGGTTGCATCAACCGTATTTTTCATAAGTCAAGTGGTGGAAGAAACAGCACTAAGTCAGGCCAATCATGAAATTTTGAGGCAGTGGGCCGCCAGGAATCAAGGTTTATTTATGGGCAGAGACAAGGTTGGTTCCCTAATGGAAAGCATTAAAAATCAGGAGACTGCCAAGCCGGTAATCTACCAAGAAACCAAAATTACGGAGCTGATTCATGCAAAATGGTTTTTTCTGTTGATTGTATGCTGTCTGGCCTTGGAATGGTTCCTTCGCAAATATCTTGGCAGTTATTAACGAACTTTGTAATCGATGGCAAGGGTAGTAGTAGGATTAAGCGGTGGCGTTGACAGCAGCGTGGCAGCATGGTTGCTAAAAGAGCAGGGCCATGATGTGATCGGACTGTTTATGCGAAACTGGAATGATGCTTCACCCACCCTTGAGGATGAATGTCCTTGGATTGATGACAGCCGCGATGCTATGATGGTGGCGGAACAGCTGGGGATTCCCTTTCAGATTCTTGATTTGAGCGCGGATTACAAAACCCGGATTGTTGATTATATGTTTGCTGAGTATGCATCAGGGAGAACCCCCAATCCGGATGTACTTTGTAACAGGGAAATCAAGTTTGATTTGTTTTTGCAAAACGCCCTGAAACTGGGCGCCGATTTTGTAGCTACAGGTCATTACGTACAGAAGGATAGTGCAGTAACTGATGATACCACCTGGTATCGGTTGTTAAGAGGGAAGGATCCCAACAAAGATCAGAGTTATTTTTTATGTCAGTTAAACCAGGAGCAGCTTTCCAAGGCATTGTTTCCCATTGGTCATCTTCAAAAATCAGAGGTTAGGGATATTGCTGTGAAAGCGGGTCTGCATGTTCATAATAAAAAAGACAGCCAGGGACTTTGTTTTATTGGGAAGGTTTCGTTGCCGGACTTTTTGCAACAGCAATTGAAGCCGAAAGAAGGTGATGTGATCCTTATTGACAGAGAGCATGCGACGGTGCAAGAACATTTGCATAGTTTAAACCATGTCAACTCACCTGAAATTTGGGCTAAAAAGCCCGTTTTTACTCGTTCTTCAGGAAAAGTCATTGGAAGGCACAAGGGGGCGCATTATTATACCATAGGGCAACGCAGGGGTTTACATATTGGGGGCACAGGTTTGCCATTGTTTGTATTGCAAACGGATGTGTCTGAGAATGTTATTTATGTGGGTCTGGGAGAGGATCATCCGGCATTATTGAGTCGTGCACTGGAGGTCGATCATCAGGGTATACATTGGGTAAATCCATCCGCAAAAAGCAGGATGCATAAAGGTGAAATGCTGAAAGCCCGAATACGCTACCGGCAGTCGCTTTTTGATTGTGAATTAAAAATGACAGAAAGCAGACAATTCTGTATCTTCCATACAGCGCAGCGTTCTGTGACTCCGGGACAGTTTTTGGCTGTATATTGTGAGGAAGAATTGATCTGCAGTGCAACTATTCGCTAATATTTAACGTCTATTTATAAATTTGTAAAAATTTATGAAAAGCCCAAAAACATTGGTGATGAAGCGTGGAAGATTAAATAAAATAATCATATTTTTTTCTTTGTTGTTGACATTTAATGGGTTGCGTTCCCAAATATCATCAACCGGTAAAGTATTTTATATGAGTTTTATGGAAATGGAAGCCCGTTCGGGCGGTTTTCCTGATTCTTTGCTCATATATATTACTGCTGAAAAAAGCACCACGGTAGTGTTGGATAATCCGCGTTTGGCGGGATCTGCTCAGACCCTTACAATAAATGCAGGGGTTGTGAACCGCAGGGCCGTGGATCCTCAGTTTTATTATCCGCAAGGTTCTGAATTTCCCGCCTCTGATTTAAACAGCAGAAGGGGGCTAAGAATTGTGGCTAAAGACCCTGTAAATGTTTATTGTATGAATCTGGAGCAAAATCGCTCGGATGGAACATTCGTGATGCCTTATGAAGCCATTCCCCAGGCACCTGAATTTTATGTGACTGCATTCACGCCCACCCAAAGAACTTCTTCATTTATGCCAAGTGAATTTGTAATTATTGGCATGGATAATAATGTAAATGTTGAGATTACACCAACTGTGAGAACGCGCGGGGGCAAAGCTGCTGGGGTTCCGTTTAATGTCACGCTATCAAGGGGGCAAGTATACCAGGTGCAAAGCAATACAGCAGACGGCGACATTAATAACCCGCAAAGTGCATCCGGTGATTTGACTGGTACAAGAATACGTGTTGTTAATGGTTGTGGTAAAATCAATGTGTTCTGCGGTATGCGTTCTGTAAAAATACCGAACAATTCATGTGGTATTGCAGTAGACCATATCTACACCCAACTTTTTCCCACCTCCGTTCTGGGTACAAAGCATGTAGTTATGCCGTTTAAAGACCAAACAAAAGGCTATGTTGTGAGAGTTTTAGCTACCAAGCCCAATACCAGAATTTCTGTTGATGGTACCTATATTGGTTCAACAAGGGCTGCCGGAGCTTATTACTATCTGGATCAAACCACCTCGGTAGCTAGGTGCATTACCTCGGATAGTCCTGTTTATGTAGTACAATACATGAAAAATGGGGGAACATGTGCAGGAACAACAGGTAACCTCGGTGATCCTGCAATTTTGATTATGCCTGATCAATCACAAAAATTATTGAAAACAATAATCGGAACTGCCACAACCAATAATATGAATCGGCATTTTGCCAATGTGCTCGTTGCTACCAATGCCAAAAGATTTGTTAAATTAAACGGAAGTTTTGTGCCTGCCGCCTCATTTATTGACGTGCCTTGTGCGGGTCACTCTTATGCTCAACTTAACTTAGGAAATCCATCATCGAATGTATTGGAATGTGACTCTGGATTGATTGTAGTGGCTTATGGTGTTGGGCAATATGAAAGTTATAGTTACTGCTCCGGTGCTTTGTTCGAAAATCTGGAATATGATTTGAAATTTACCAGAACCAGCAAATGTCCAAAGACTCCTGTGAAAATTGATGCTGTTATTCCAAAAACAGTAAAGCCGCTTGGCATAATTTGGGATTTTGGAGATAACACGCCAAACGATACCGGTAAAAGTGTTACACATTCATTTCTAAAAACGGGAGCTTTCTATGTAACCATGAAAGTAATTGTTAAGGTTCCCTGTGGATCTAATGATACCTTTACCCGATCAAAAATTATTGACATATTGCCCGGGCCGACCATCAATTTTCCCGATACCATTATCAAATGTGGTAATGCCAGAATCAATGAAATATTTGATGCTGGCTCCAGTGTCAAATTTCTTTATAAGTGGCAAGATAGTTCCAATAATCGCTTCTACACAGCTACCAATACCGGTAAAGTATGGGTTCGGGTAAGGGATACTTCCACAAACTGCGTAGCAAGAGATTCAACCGTAATTGTCAGGGCTGCTCAAATTGATGCCCGTGTAAATTATGATACGGCCCTTAACTGCATCAACGTGAATCGTTACGTGCTGTCTGATAATACCAATTATGCAGGAGATAGCAGAAAGTCAGTATTGTGGAAGTTGGCCAATCCATACAAACCCGGCGACACAACCAGACTCATTGATCTGGTATTCCGAAAAACATTTGATACCATTGGTCAGTATTATCTGGAGTACATTGTTTATACAAAAAAAGGTTGTTCGGATACAGTTAAAACTGTCTTAAATGTTAATGGGATGCCTACTGCTAAATTGTGGTCATCCAAACAATTTTACTGTCAGAATTCAACCACAGACTTAATCGACTCCAGTTTTGGTGATGGTGGCATAGGAAAAACCTTCTGGACTTATGGGGATGGCAGTAATGATACAGTAATTAACCGCTTAGGCAGACATCGTTACACCGTGTTTGATACGTTTAACGTGAACATGATTACCCAGACTATTCATGGGTGCAGAGACACCCTGGATTCAGCATTTGTAGTCCATCCGATGCCTGTATCAAAGATTACCAAAACAACCAATAATCAGTGTTTTAAACAAAATAGTTTCGACTTTTCGGATAACAGCAATCCATTGCCATATGGAACTTATAATCGCTATTGGAGGTATAACGGTACATCCACCTCCGGCGTTTCTTCATTAACGGCTGTTAAGTTTAAAGATACCGGCGTTTGGACTGTTACACGTATTGATACTTCCAACTATGGTTGTATGGATTCGGTTAAAACGACGGTTTATGTGGCTCCTGAACCCCGTGCAAGACTGGTTGTGACAGATAGCAACAAATGTTTTAGTGAACATTTCTTCAATTTGGATGATCGCTCTGTGATTGGGTCAGGAAATATTGCCTCAAGGAAATGGAGTTTTTCAGATGGTAGCAGCAGTACCTCCAAGACATTAAACAATAAAAAGTTTGCTGCATGGGGTGCATATACGGCCAAACTCGTTGTGACTTCAGGTTTGGGTTGCAAAGACAGTATTAACAGGTTGCTTGCAGTTAGCCCATCGCCATCTGCCAGTTTTAGCGTGAATAATATTACACAATGTCTCATAGGAAACAGTTTTTCATTTTCTCCGGATAATATCCTGAATGTGCCAGGCATTACCGTATCCCATTTGTGGGATTTTGGAGATAACTCCACCTCAACCGCACTAAATCCTGTTTATTCCTATGCTGATACAGGCAATTATAAGGTAACGTATATTGTTTCCACTAATCTTGCCTGCAGAGATACTTTGGTGCGTAGTGTGAGGGTAGAATCTACGCCAAAAGCTACTTTTGTCAGCAGTCCTGACAGTACCTGTTTGGGTAAAGCCAAATTCGACTTTACCAATACCACCGGTTTTACAGGCAGCTTCACCAGCAACTGGTTCCTTGGCGATGGATCAAAAGCAACTACCAGGGATGTTGTACAGAAAGATTATTTAAGTGCGGGTGATTACAATGTGAAGCTTGTTGTGACTTCGGCTGTTGGATGCAAGGATTCTACTACCAAAAAGGTTAAAGTGTTCCCCATTCCTCAGGCAAGCTTCACAATAAATGATGATATTCAGTGTTTGAGTGGTAATAATTTCATTATAACGGACAATTCCAATACCAATGGGGCCACCGGGGTTACCTATAATTGGACTCTGACACCTGGAGGAACATTCACCGGTAAGAACTATCCCAATCAGATATTTACAGATACTGGCAACTATTCTCTTAAACTGGATGTGCTGTCTGACCGTGGTTGTGGCAGCAGCATCACCAAAACCATGTATGTGGCAGAAACACCTTATGTGGATATAAATTTTGATGCGGATGCATGCCAGGGTGAAACCGTTAATTTTACTTCCAGCACCCTGATTAATAAGGGTACAATATCAGGTTATAATTGGAATTTTGGCGATGGAACCAATTCATCTGTTGCCAATCCAACTAAAGTGTTTAATTCTTCAGGCAGCTTCAACGTTAGTCTGACTGTAACGTCAAGTAATGGTTGCACAGGAACTTCCTCTGGGAAACCAATGAATGTTTTTGCAAAACCGGTTGCCAATTTCTCAACTGATTATTTGCTGTCGAGGGGTATGGAAACTGATTGGAAGTTCGTGTTTACCGGAAGTAACGCTGCAGCGTATGACTGGCGTTTTGACGATGGACAGAACAGCAACTCCGGTGGTCCGTTGTTCCTTACGTTTAATGATACAGGTAACTTCCGTGTGAAGTTGATAGTGACCAGTCCGGATTTTTGTGTAGACAGTATCTCCAAGTTTATTTTCCTGAAACCTGAGCTGCTGTTTTGGTTGCCTACATCATTCTCACCAAATAATGACGGGTTGAATGAGACATTCGGACCCAATACCACATTTGGTCTTAGTAAATACAATATGAAGATTTACGATCGCTGGGGAGGTTTATTGTTTACCACCAATGATCCGGCTAAATCCTGGAATGGTAAGGATGCAAAAGGAGATATGTTGCCCGAAGGAGTTTATGCCTACGCAATTAACTTCCGCTACATTGATGGTAAGTTGTTTGTGTACAAAGGCACTGTTACCATCATCCGATAATAGATAATACAGATTTAAAAGAAAAGCCCCGGAAACGGGGCTTTTCTTTTTGTTAAAGTGTTTATTTGATTATCCCAGATAGGACTTGAGAATTTTGCTTTTGCTGCTTTTGCGCAGGCGGCGCAGGGCTTTTTCTTTGATTTGGCGCACACGCTCACGGGTAAGACCTACTTTTTCTGAGATGTCTTCCAGCGTGTGAGCGGGATTGCCGTCCAGGCCAAAATAGTATTTCAGCACATCACGCTCTTTATCGCTGAGGGTGCTGATAACGCGGTTGATTTCGTTCTGCAGTGACTCATTGATGAGGGGCATGTCGGGGTTGGGTTCGTCGTTTTGGTCAAGCACGCCTAGCAGGGTGTTGTCTTCACCTTCAGCCAGAGGTGCATCAATGCTGAGGTGACGGCCGCTGCTGCGCAGGGCATTTTCAACTTCTGTGAGTGGAATCTGCAGGTGTTCCGCAATTTCCTCAGGGGTTGGCTCTCGCTCCAGTTCCTGTTCCAGGCGGGCGGAAGCTTGTGTAATACGACCCAAACTGCCTACTTTGTTAAGAGGAAGACGCACAATACGGCTCTGATCTGCCAGTGCCTGCAGGATACTTTGGCGAATCCACCAAACAGCATAGGAGATAAATTTAAAACCACGGGTTTCATCAAATCTGCGTGCCGCTTTTATTAGGCCCATATTCCCTTCATTGATCAAATCACCGAGGGTGAGTCCCTGATTCTGGTATTGCTTGCTTACTGAAACCACAAATCGAAGGTTGGCGTTTACCAGTTTTTCTAAAGCGGCTTGATCTCCTTCGCGGATTCGGCGGGCTAATTCCACCTCTTCCTGCGCATCAATCATAGGTACTTTAGAAATTTCGTTAAGGTATTTGTCTAGGGATTTATTCTCCCGGTTGGTAAACTGCTTCGAA
>JBILTS010000068.1:0-11068 GCA_044371405.1 Bacteroidia bacterium | reverse complement strand
CTGGGTGTGGAAGTGCTCAGCAACAAAAAAACCGGACAGCCCATGAATATCATGTACCTGCAGGGCGAAAAGCCCAACCTGATTATCTGGGTGGATTTTGACAGGGCCTTCGAAAGCGGGGAGTTGCAGCTGTTGGATTGAGGGTGTTTATCCACAATTTAATGCTGTTTTAGCGTTGGTGGCTAAAATGTCTTAAAGTAATGAAATATAAGTACATAAAGCTTTATTTAGACTTATTAATGTTGCAAATGCAGATGTGGTTCATTTTAAAAAGAGAAATCAATATACATTCCCTCACTATTGTGATACAAGCCACATAATTGAAAACTATTTTAAACCACCAGCTTATACCACTGTAATACTTTTGAATAAGCAAATGCAGATTGTTGCTAAAAAAACTGGTAATGATAAGTCTGCTCTGATGGAAATTTACAGACAAGCAAGATAATTCAGGTGTTAATGGTTGCGAATAAAAATAAACAATAATGATAACAAGTATAATTATTATATTATTTTGTTTTTTGGGATTAGCCATATCTTTTTACCTGTATTTCAAGAAGGAGCCGAACACAGATCAAAAATCATTCTATTTATCCTTAATATTAAACATATTACTTTACTTTTACATTAAATTATAAATATGATAAAAGACCGTAAATATAAACTCCTTTTTCTGCTTGGAACCATATTTATAGTAATTGTTATTAATCGCTTGTTACCCATTCATGATTTTCATCTTCAAGACATTCTCATCAACCTATCATCCATAGCGATTTTGTCAATTTTATGGGCATTTCTTTTGAAGTACATCATAAAAAGAAGGAATGGTCGCTGACGTCAATCAGTGGCAAACATCATTCAGCAGTCGGATAATGATTCGGCTGCTGAATGCTGTATTTAGCGGCAAAGAAATCTCCGGCCTGCCGGTGTATGTGGGGTATGGGTTAATTTTTTAACACCGATTGATTTTATCCAAAAAATTTGGAAAATTCCCCCTTTTTTCGTATATTCATTTCTGATGGACAATTACGACATCTCAACCCTGCTGGGTACTTACGCCAAACTCGCCGAACTGCACGAGGAAAACCCTTTTAAGGTAAAAGCCCTGTCGGCGGCCGCCTTCAATATCAAGAAGTTCAAAGATCCCTTGCAGGACATGAACGATGAAACCCTTGCCGGCCTTCCCGGAATAGGCAAAAGCGTATTATCTGCCATCAAAAACCTGCTACAAAACGGCACTTTCCCCGAGCTGGAGCTGCTTATTGCCAAAACCCCGCCCGGTGTGCTGGAAATGCTGAAAGTGAAAGGACTTGGCCCCAAAAAAGTGGGTGTAATCTGGCGCAAAATGGGCATTGAAACCATCGAAGATTTGCTGGATGCCTGCCGCGAAAACCGTTTGGTGGAGTTTCCCGGTTTCGGACTCAAAACCCAGCACGAAATTCAGCAGGCCATCCAGTTTGCCCTCAACGCCCGTGGCTGGTTTCACTTCGCCAGGGTTGAAGCACCGGCCCATGAGATGCTGCAAAAGCTCAGGCAGCAATTTCCGGCATCACGCTCAGAATTTACCGGCGATTTCCGCCGCAATGCCATTGTACTCGAATCGGTGGCGATACTGACCAGCATCTCTGAAGACACCTTGCTGGAATTTACAGCTGTGCATCAACTGGAACGCCACACCGATACCGAACTCAAATTCCGCGATGCCAACGGTTTTTTGTTTGCCTTTGAAATTGCAAAGGAGTCTGAGTTTGAAAAGCAGTGGTTCCTGGGAACCGGCAGCGCGCCCCATTTTGAGGCTTTGGGCATAACCGCACTAACCGCATTAACCGGCAATTCAGAAACCGAAATTTACCAAAGTCTGGGCTTCCCTTTCATATTGCCCGAGCGCCGCGAGGGCATGGGCGAATTGCAGGTTAGCGATGAACCGCTCATTGAATTTTCAGACCTCAGAGGCATTTTGCACAACCATACCACCTACAGCGACGGACTTCACAGCTTACGTGAAATGGCGGAACACGCCAAAAAACTGGGCTACGAATACCTTGGAATCTGCGACCACAGCCGCAGTGCGGGCTACGCTCAGGGCCTCAGTAACGAAAGGGTGCTTCAGCAAATGCAGGAAATCGACGCGCTGAATGCAGAACTTGCTCCCTTCCGCATATTCAAAGGCATTGAAAGTGATATTTTGTCCGACGGCTCGCTGGATTACGAAACCGACATGCTGTCCCGCTTTGATTTTGTGGTGGCCAGCGTACATTCCACCCTCAACATGACCGAAGAAAAGGCCATGCAGCGCCTCATTAAGGCCATTGAAAACCCGTACACCCGCATACTGGGGCATCCCACCGGCAGACTGTTGCTGGTAAGAAAAGGATATCCCGTAAACCACCGCTACCTGATTGATGCCTGCGCCGCCAATGGGGTAAGCATCGAACTCAATGCCCATCCATTCCGCCTGGATATAGACTGGACGCATATTCCGTATGCCATGGAAAAAGGCGTACTCATTTCCATCAATCCGGATGCGCATGAAAAAGAGGGATACCACGATATGTATTATGGCACGCTGGCGGCCCGCAAAGGCGGACTTACCCGCAGCCTGACCCTAAACGCCAAAACCCTTGCTGAATTTGAAAGTTGGCTATCCTTAAAAAGGGCTTAATTTCGCAGCGGATCTATGAAAATCCTCATTCTCCGCTTCAGTTCCATTGGCGATATCGTACTCACAACGCCGGTGATGCGCTGCCTGAAAGCGCAGTTGCCCAATGTGGAGATTCACTATGCCACCAAGCCGCAGTATGCGGGGATTCTTCAGTCCAATCCCAATATAGATAAGGTAATAACATTGCAGGGCAGTGTAGCCGAACTGGCCAAAACCCTCAGATCTGAAAAATATGATGGGGTAGTGGACCTGCACGCCAATCTCAGAACCAGCCTGCTTCGCAGCCTTATGCCCGGTGTGTCTTTTACTGTTTTTCGCAAGCAAAATATGCGCAAATGGCTGCTGGTGAAGAAACTTTCCCGCAAACCTTGTGAGCATGTGGTTTTTAGGTATATGGAAGCGGTAAAAAAGTGGGGTGTGCAATATGATGGCAAAGGGCTGGATCATTATTACAAGGATTCTGAAATCCCAAGTTTACCTGTGCCTTATGTTGCCTATGCCATAGGCGGAACCTGGGCCACCAAGCGCATGCCTGAAAATAAAATCGCGGAGTTACTGGAAGTTTCCAAAGAGCATTTTGTTTTACTGGGCGATAAACATGATGCCATAGTGGGGGAGTCCATCGCAGCAAGGTTTCCGGACCGGGTAAGCAACATGTGTGGCAAGTTGTCGCTGGATCAAAGTGCGAAAGTGATTGCGGGGGCTAACAAAGCGCTAACCCACGATACCGGCCTGATGCACATTGCTGCGGCTTTACAAAAGCCCATCGTTTCCATTTGGGGTAATACCACACCGGATTTTGGCATGGGGCCGTTCTTGCCTGATTCGGAAAAAATGAAGCCGATGATAGCAGAAACAACAGGCATCTCATGCAGACCCTGCAGTAAAATTGGTTTCAATGCCTGTCCCAAAGGCCATTTTGATTGTATGCAAAAGCAATCAGTGGCAGAAATCAGCGGGCTTTTGAAGCAAATGTGAAAATGCTTGTTAGAACTGCGTTTTTTCCTTGCAGTTCGTAATTTTTTCCGTATTTTCGCGACTTCGTAAAAACCGCATTGACTCAATCACATGAAGAATAATCGTTCCGTTATTGTATTCTCGGTCGTTTTGGCCATCGCTTGTTTATTTCAGTTGTCATTCACCTGGAAAGCACAAAGTTTTGAATCCAAAGCCCAGCAATTTGCCGAAAAACAGCAGAAAAAAGGCCTCAATTATGGCCAGTCATACCGCACCTACATCGATAGTTTGGGTGCCCGTGAAACCATTTATGACCTCTGGATAGCCAGCTACAACTACTTCGAATGTAAGCAGCGCGAGATCAACCTGGGTCTGGATTTGCGCGGTGGTATGAACGTAATCCTGGAAGTTGATAAAGGCGCCATCATCAAAGGCATGGCGAATGATCCTTCCGATGCAGACCTGCTCAAAGCCATTGCACAAGCCAATGACGATGAGAAAAATAAAGGTGGTAACTACGTTGATAATTTCATATCGGCATTCTCAAAAGTAGCCCCTAACCGCAAAATCGTAAACATTTTTGCGAAAAGTAATAATCCCAACGGAATCCAGTCTTCCAGCACTGAGGCACAGGTTCGCAAAATCCTAAGCGATGAAACAGGCACCGCCATTGACCGGGTGTATGATGTAGTTGAAAAACGTATCAACCAGGCCAACGTGACCCAGCCAACCATTCAAAAAATTGATGGTGGTCGTATTAGTGTGGAATTGCCCGGTGTAGATAACCCACGCCGCTTGGAAGACCTGCTGGAAAAAAGCGCCAACCTGGAGTTTTACGAAGTTTACGGCAATACCCAAAAGGGTGCTGAAGCCAGTAAAATGCTGGACATGCTTTACAAAGCAGGCAAACAATCTGCGTTGGCTGCCACTGCTGATACCGGCATGGCTAAAGCGGATACTGCAGGTGTTAAAAATAAAAAAGACACTGCAATGGCCGGAAAGTCAAAAGATGACGGCCCACTTGCCAAACTTTTACTTCGCCTGAAAGGATACAGCTATTTCGCTACCATGGGCAGCTCAATTGCTTCCGTTCGTGGTTCTGAAAGAGATGCCCTGATTGCCGAGCTTCAAAAGCCACAGTATGCGACAGTAATGGAAGGTACACTGAAAGTTGCCTTCAGTTCCAAGCCCATTGATCTGGGAGAACTGAAAAGTGCCCTGATGAAAAACGATAAAAAATCAGAGAGCGCTGCCAACAAGCTTATAGAAGAGTACAATGATCAGCACCTTGTTTATTTCCTAAAACTGGATCGTGACGGCAAAGCCGCCCTGGCCAGTGAAGAAGAAAATATCATTTCTGATGCCCGTTCTCAAACCAGCCAGACAGGCGAAGTGGAAGTGAGTATGGAAATGACTCCGCAGGCAGCCAGCCGCTGGGCCCAGATTACCGGTGCCAACATCAATAAGCACATTGCCATTGTGTTGGATGATCGTGTTTATTCAGCTCCTGTGGTAAACCAGAAAATCAGCGGCGGACAAAGCCAAATTACCGGAAACTTCGACATTAAAGAAGCGGATGACCTGGCAAACGTACTCAAAGCAGGTAAGCTGCCTGCTCCTGCCAGAATTGTGGCCAGCGACGTAGTTGGTCCTTCTCTGGGTGAGGAATCCATTAGCAGGGGTACCAATTCATTGCTGATGGGCTTTGCCGGTATTTTGATTTTTATGGTTCTTTATTACAACCGTGCCGGCTTGTATTCAATTATTGCTGTGTTTGCCAACATGTTCCTCATCTTTGGTATTCTCGCAAGTCTCGGAGCATCGCTTACGCTTCCCGGTATGGCCGGTATCGTATTAACCATAGGTATGGCTGTTGATGCCAACGTATTGATCTATGAGCGTATTAAAGAAGAACTCAGAAATAAAATTGGACTCGCTCAGGCAGTTAAAAATGGCTATAAATATGCTCTTTCGGCCATCATAGATTCAAACTTAACAACCCTGCTTGCCGGTATAGCACTGCTTATGGCCGGTTCAGGACCTGCCTATGGTTTTGCCGTAATTTTCGTAATCGGTGTGTTTACCTCCATGTACACTTCACTGTTGGTAACCCGCTGGATGCTTGAAAATCGCGTTAACAAGAAAAAAGACCTTAAGTTCTCTTTTCCTTACAGCGAAAATGTATTGAACAATACAAATTTTGATTTCGTTAAGTATCGTAAACGTGCTTACATACTTTCTTTGCCGATTATACTTGCAGGTGTAGCGTCTTTCATATATAAAGGCGGTATCACCACCGGTATCGATTTCAAAGGAGGAAATTCATTCATTGTACAGTTTGATAAAACCAAAGATGTTACAGTCGGACAGATTAAAGAAACCCTTGACAAAGCATTCCCCGGCAGTAGCAACGAAGCCAAGACCTTCGGAAAAGAAGGCCAGTTTCGCGTTATTACCACACACAGACTGAACGAGAACAGCAAAGAAGCCCGCGATAAGACCACCACAGAAGTTGTTGCTGCCTTGAAAGATTATGGCGTAACCGCTGATTCAATAAAAGGTACCTCAAAGGTGGGTTCATCTGTAGCAGCAAGCACCCGTAATAAATCAACTGTATTGCTTATTGTGGCTATATTCCTGATGTTTGCTTACATCCTGCTGCGTTTCCGCAGTGCCGCTTATGGCCTGGGAGCTACCATTGCATTGGTGCATGACGTTGTGTTCATCCTGGCGTGCTACAGCATCATGGATGGCTGGGTGCCATTCCCTGTGGAATTTGACCAGCACCTGATAGCTGCACTTTTGACAGTAATTGGTTATTCTATGAACGATACGGTAATTGTATTTGACCGTATTCGTGAATTCCTTTCCGGCAACAGCCGCGTAGAAAAAGATGACCATAAGCTCATCAACATGGCGATTAACCAAACCCTGAGTCGTACCCTGATTACCTCAGCCACAGTATTTTTTGTATGTATTATCCTCTTCCTCTTTGGTGGTGATGCATTGAAAGGATTCTCCCTGGCACTTGTTCTGGGTATTATTGTAGGTACTTACTCATCTATATTCATTGCAACTCCTGTGGTAGTGGATTTTGGTCTGAGTAAAAATAAAAACTTAAAGAAAGCGTAAAGGACAATTGTCTTCGCAAAAAAGCGGGGATTTTATCTCCGCTTTTTTTATGAAATAAAGATCAGAAAATGAAAATTGGAAATATAGACGCAACCGAAATCGCCGCGCAATTTGGTACCCCTGTTTATGTTTATGATGCGGAAACCATTAGGTCGCAATACCATCGTTTGAAAAATGCATTTCCCGGTGTGAAAGTGAGTTTGCATTACGCGCTCAAAGCCTTGAATAATGTTAATATTCTGCGCCTGCTGAAGAATGAAGGAGCAGGTTTAGATGCAGTAAGTATTCAGGAAGTCCAGCTGGGTCTCCGGGCGGGTTTTGCACCTGAACAGATCATGTACACCCCCAACTGTGTTGACTTTGAAGAAATTCAGGAGGCTGTAAAGCTGGGTGTTCATATCAATATTGATAACATCAGTATCTTAGAGGAATTCGGTCATCATTACGGTGGCAGTGTAAAGTGTTGTATTCGCCTGAATCCACACATTATGGCCGGTGGGCATAGCCATATTTCCGTCGGACATATTGATTCTAAATTTGGCATCAGCATCTACCAGTTGCGGCATGTATTGCGTGTAGTGCAGAGCCATAACATGAAAATCAATGGGCTGCACATGCATACCGGCAGCGATATTCTGGATGCCGATGTGTTTCTGCGTGGTGCGGAATTGCTGTTTGAAGCAGCCGCAGACTTTCCTGATCTGGAGTTTATGGACTTTGGCAGCGGTTTTAAAGTGCCATACAAAGAAGGCGATATTGTTACTGATATCGCAGACACCGGAAGCCGAATAGCAGAGGCGTTTCAGCGCTTTTGTGATGGCTATGGCCGCGAACTGGAATTATGGTTTGAACCGGGTAAGTTTATTGTGAGCGAATCCGGTTTTTTGCTTGTGAAAGCCAACGTCATTAAACAAACCACCAGTACAGTATTTATTGGGGTAGACAGTGGGCAAAACCACCTAATCAGGCCCATGTTTTACGACGCTTACCACCGCATAGAAAACGTGAGTAACCCAGAAGGCTTGCCTCGTCTGTATTCTGTGGTGGGCTACATTTGCGAAACTGATACCCTTGGCTATGACCGCAAAATTGCGGAAGTGCGAGAAGGCGATATTTTGGCCATTTACAATGCAGGGGCTTATGGTTTTACCATGAGCAACAATTACAATGCGCGATTCAGGCCCGCAGAAGTTCTGGTGATAAACGGTGAAGCCAAACTCATCAGGCGCAGGGAAACTTTCGAAGATCTCGTGCGCAACGAGATAGAAGTACTTTAAGGCTTCACTACCCTGATAATCGGCCTGAATCCAATGTTGGACTGTCCTTTGTTTTTGTGTTGAAAATACAAGGCCCCGGGCTGAAGAAAGTAAGGATCATCCAGCCATGAACCGCCTTTAATCACCATTAGAGGATTAAGGTTTTCGCCCCTGATATATTTATCCAGCGTACCTTGAGGATGATTTTCATATACGTTGGGAGCCAGCCGACCGGTGATTGTGTAAATGTACTCTTTATGGTTGAAAAGATGGTTTCGTGCCGAACTGCGAGTCCATTCTGCCACATTGCCCATAATGTGATACACGCCTCCAATCGGTGCTACGCCATTGGTTTCTGCAGTAAATACAAAATAATCCAGCGGCGATGGTTTAATAGGCGCCAGTCGTGCGCTATACCAGGGGCCTGAAATCACCCTGTTTTGATTGCCGGGTGAGGCAAATTGAAGGTAGGTGGGTTTGGGTAATTTGGTTTTGTTTTTACGTTCGTATTGCCGAATACCACTGTAATAAACATGAATCCACTCATCTGAGCTCGGCAAGTCAACTTCCACACGCTGTGGGATTTTCCTCTCTGTTAATATTCGGTTTATGCTGTCTTGCAGCCACTGGCAGTAAGCTTTTGCCTGTATGAATGACACTCCAACAACCGGGAAGTTATTGTATGCAGGATGTTGGAAATAATAATGGACAAACGGTTCATTGTATCCCATGGGAGCTTTCCAGCAATTGGTATCCGGGGTGAATGCGGGATTTCTGCTTGATCGTACAAATTTGCGATACGCAAAATTGCTGACTTCGGTTGGAAGATACAGAAAACCTCCTTGTTTTGCCTGATAATCGTAATGATACAAGGATAAAATGGTATCGTGACCATCAGCAGGTTCTACCCTTGTGCTGTCTGAAGGCAAATAATTCCAACCTTTAAGAATTTTGAGAAGGGTAGGCGTTGGTTTTTCCGATATCAACAAACTATCTCCGGGTTGATAGTAGTATTTTGTTCTTATACTTTCCGGAACAGGATAGGGCTGTGATAACACTACCTGAACCGAAAGCAGGAAAAAGAAAACAAAAGAAAAACGCATCATCGCAATATAATCAACGGCTGTTTAATCCCAATTATTCCGGGCATGAAATACTTTCGCCACCTTATTTTTAAAAGCGGCTGACCACAGTCTGGATCAGAGCGCAGCTACGGTGTCCTTTACGGCTTGCAGGTTGGGCATTTCGCCCGGATTTTCCAATACTTCAGCGTAGCGGATAATGCCGTCTTTGTCAATCACAAAGGCACTGCGCTTGGAAACACCTTTCATGCCGAAGATCCACTCTTCATAAAGACTGCCATAGGCACGGCTAACTTCTTTATTAAAATCGGAGAGCAGGTTGAAGTTGAAGCCCTCGTCTTTTTTCCATTTTTCAAGGGTGAAAACAGAATCAACAGACACAGCAAGGATTTCAGCATTCATGTTGTTATAATCATGCAGACTGTCGCGCATCTGGCAAAGTTCTGCAGTGCAAACCCCTGTAAAGGCCTGGGGAACGAATAAAAGTACTACGTTTTTACCGCTGAAATCGCTCAGTTTAACTTCTTTTTTCTGGTCGTTGAATAAGGTGAAATCAGGGGCGGATTGTCCGATGGAAAGTGTCATATATTAATTAACAATTAGGGTTTGCAAAAGTTTAGAACATCACGGGATTAAAGAATGCCCGTTTGTTAAGTTTTAGATCCTGTAGCATGCCGGATTTAGGCCTGATACTGAAAGTCCATTGTTTGGCAAATCCGGAAGGCACCCAGTTAAAATCGATTTGCCAGCAGTGCAAATTGCGACTAACAGTAAACTGGCTTGAGGCAATTTCTTTGTTTTGTAAATCATAACCACTTGTGCAGCTTATTTTCCATTCAGGTGTTAAGCTTAGCTCTCCACTGATGTTGACTCTGTTGCTACCTACACGCATTTTTCTGTCTTTTGCTTCGGCATTGTAGTCAAAAACATAGGTAAAAGAGAGGTTCCAGGGTATATCAAAATGGAAGTATTCGTCGGGTTTGCTGATGATGTCTTTTTTCTCCTGATTATCTTCACCGGTTGCGGCCGGGGTGGTTTCCTTTTGCTTATTACTTTTAAACATATCAGGACTCAGTCTTGTGCTTATGCTCATCCCGGCATTGCGCATGCGAATGGGAACCTGTTTGTCTTCATAGAGAAATCGCTGCACATTTTTCAGTAAAGAATCTTTTTGATACACGCTGAAAGAAGAGCGGGCAGTGATATTGATATTCTTCATCAGTGTGGTGTTGAAACTGGCCTGCACATCGCTCCATTTGAATTTTGTAGCGGCAAGGTTATAGCGGGTATTGAAACTTAACTGATCGATAAGGTTAAATTTTTCAAGATTTTCTTTTCCGTTGCTGTCGGTACTAACCACTTTTTTGCCTTGAAGGTTGTTGTTAATGCCAATGCCAACATAGCCACTTTCAATCTGACTTTGGCCACCACCGTAAATTCCACGCTCAAAACGGTTATAACTGATCAAACGACCGGCTGTATCCGTATAGCTTTTCTCCCAACCACGCTGTACAGCACTTATTTTTGGCTGATAACCCATGCTGACAGTCGGGGTGATTGTATGTCTTAACGCCTTGATTTTTTTTGCTTTTGTTCGCTGGAATGTTCCATAAATGTTTGTGGTGAAGCCGGTATTGAAATCCCAGCTGTTCAGCCGAAAGAAGCCATCTTCTTCGCGTGATTGTACCTTACCCTGGGTGTCCATAAACTGCTCAGTGGATTTAAGATACCATGTTTCACGATAGTTAAATGAAGGCGACATGTTTACAATGCCTTTCAGTAATTTAACATTGGTGTTTATGGGGATGCTGTGGTTGATGCCGCTTTGGGTTTTTTGAAGCGCTTTTTTGTAGTCCTTGCTAAACAGAATGCTGTCTTTGGTATTAATGACGTTGCTGACTTGCATGTTGTAACTCAGGCGAAGTTGTTCATACCATTTTATTCCGCTGCTGTTTTTACCCGCAAACGGAGTCAGGGAT
>JBILTS010000067.1:0-11165 GCA_044371405.1 Bacteroidia bacterium | reverse complement strand
TAATTTTGTTAGCGTAACAAAAAACAATGATTACGAATGGTTTGATCTGATTCCGGATCTCCGTGCTTTTTTTCAGGAGTGGATTCAGGACGGTAAGCCCATTGTTGCTCCAAAAAAAGAACTCACACCGGAGCAGGAAAGCGAAGTGGAACGTAAAATAAGACAGTTGTTGGAAGACCATGTGCGCCCTGCGGTAGAAATGGACGGCGGAGCCATCGATTTCAAAAGTTTTCAGAATGGTGTAGTCACTGTTCAAATGAAAGGCAGTTGCTCGGGCTGTCCTTCCTCGACCATGACATTGAAATCGGGGATTGAAAATCTGCTGAAGCGCATGGTACCTGAGGTTCAGGCAGTGGAAGCAGAAGCAGGTTGAGGATTTTAATAATTTATGTGCAACACGAATGTCGTTGCATTTCCTTTTATTTGCTGTTAAAATTTTCTTATGTCCAATACCTTACTCAAAGAATTCAAAGACCCTGACTTCAAATCGCTACATCAGTTTTTCCTCAATTCTGCTCACCACATTCATACCCCAGACACGGTTTATTTAACTCGCAAAGAATCGGGTAAATGGGTAGATTACTCCTATCGCGATTTGTTGGGTTATATAGATTGCCTTGCCGGTTGGCTGATGAGCCGGGGATTGCAAAAAGGCGACAGGGTGGCCTTGATTCTGGAAAATAGTCCTGAGTTTTATTGCATAGATCAGGCCCTTCAAAAGCTGGGCATAATAAATGTAAGCATTTATCCCACACTTACTGCCGATGAAACGGCTTTTATTCTGAATGATTCCGGAGCCAGAGTACTTTTCGTTGGTAACCCCTTTTTGCTCAAAAAATTCAAAAAGGTGGAGGATAAATGTGCAATGGTTGAAGTGGTGGTAAGTTTTCCCGAAGATGTGGAAACAGGCGATAAACTAGTAACTTACAGCCAGGTTCTTGAGCAGGGAAGGTCTTTGCACCCTTCCTGGAGCGACCAGATTGAAGCCCGCTTCAAAGAGGTAGGACATGATGATGTTGCTACTTTGATTTACACGTCTGGCACCACCGGAGTTCCAAAAGGAGCTATGCTCACCCATTATAATTTTCTCAGCAATTGTTATGATGCCAATGACCTGGTACCTGACATTACCAAAGACGATAAATTTTTGAGTTTTCTGCCCCTGAGCCATGTTTTTGAGCGAATGGCCTATTATCTGACAACGTATTTGGGTTCGTCGGTTGCATTTGCAGAAAACATAGATAAGGTGGCTCAAAATATTGCTGAAGTAAGGCCTACACTCATGGCTGCGGTGCCAAGATTGCTGGAAAGGGTGCATGACAGGGTTATGAAAAGCGGAACTGAGGCAGGCGGCTTAAAAGCCAATATATTTTTGTGGGCCCTTAGTGTGGGAGAAAAGGCCCGTCATCGCAGGGATGAGGGCAAATCGATGGGGCCGGTATTGTCCGCTCAGTATGCAGTCGCCAATAAATTGGTGTTTTCCAAAATCAAAGAAAAAATGGGTGGACGCTTAAAGCTGTTTGTCTCCGGTGGTGGCGCCCTACCGCCGCATGTAGGAGAGTTTTTCGCCAACTTGGGCATCCAGGTGCAGGAAGGTTTTGGACTCACCGAAACGTCTCCATTTATTACTGTAAATGAATACAATAGGCAGGTTTATGGCACTGTTGGGCGTGTAGCTCCCAGGCAGCAGGTTGCTATTCAAAACCCCGATACAAAGGAGATTTACACGGTGCAAAACTACCATACCTTTAAACCGGATTTCGTTTCGGAGGAAGGAGAAATCCTATCGAAAGGGCCGAATGTAATGAAGGGCTACTGGAATAATAAAGCCGAGACTGACAAGGTGTTTGATGAAGATGGCTGGTTTCACACGGGCGATATCGGTCGTTTTGAGAAGGGCTACCTGAAAATTACCGATCGTTTGAAAAATATGCTGGTGACTTCGCTGGGGAAAAATATTTATCCCACCCAGCTCGAAAATAATTTTCTTAAAAGTCCTAAAATTGAACAGATATTTATTATAGGAGATAAGCAGGAGTATGTAACAGCAATTATCATTCCTGCAAAGGAGGAAGCCATAGCCAAAGGCATAGATGCATCTATATTTGACGGTGAAGCCGCATTCATAGAAAATGAGCAGTTAAAACGATGGCTGAATGAAGATGTGAAAAAATACAATGAGAATTTGGCAAAATTTGAACGTGTTAAGGAATTTCTAATCAAGCGGACTCCTTTTTCCATCGAAGACGGCGATATGACCATTACCCTTAAAGTGAAACGCAAAGTGGTGATGGAGAAATTTGAAAATGAAATCAACATCATGTATACCCAGTAAATAGTAGATTATTTTCAAATTATCAACATAATGTTGATATAAATCAAGAAACCAAAGGCTGATAAAATGTACCTTTGTATTGTTTTAAATCTGCCAACTGCTTGAATATCTACCTGACACTTGGACTGTTTTCGGTTTGCAGCGCCGGAGCCGTCTTATTCCTAAAGCTCGCCAGAATGTATGGTCTGCATGATCATCCAAGCGGGCGAAGTTCCCACTGGAAGCCCACTGTTACAGGCATGGGATTGATTGTGGCACTTGCATTTATTACTTACCTGTTTTGGCATCCATATTCCCTTCCTGAATATTTTGTTGCAGGATTTTTCATCATTACGGCGGTTAGTTTTCTCGATGATATTTTCTTTTTAAAACATTCGTTAAGATTGGTAGTTCAGATGGTCACCATGGCCATGCTGATGTCTCAAATGCCATTTCAAAGTTTGGGCACAGAGGTAATTCCAATATACCTTGCCTCCTTCATTTTTGGAATTGGTGTGCTAAATGCATACAATTTCATGGATGGAGTAAATGGTATGCTTACCCTGCATGCCCTATTGGTTTTCAGTGGACTTTACTACCTCAATGAACATATCGTAGACTTGCAGGGTAACCGTATTGTGTTTGCCGACTCTAACTTTATTCTAAGCGTAATTATACCGTTGGCAATATTCGGATTTTTCAATATTCGCAGATCGGCTATCGCTTTTATGGGAGATGTGGGTAGCATGTCCATTGCATTTATCACGGTATTTATGATATATTCCCTCATCTTCAAAACAGGTAATTATATGTATCTGCTCATGTTCAGCGTTTTTGGAGCCGATGCTGCACTCACCGTTTGCTATAAGCTCCTTGCCGGTGAGAATATATTTGTTCCTCATCGCGATTTCCTGTTTAAAAAGCTGGTTCATTTAGGCAAATGGTCCCACTTAAAAGTTAGCTTCTGGTATTTTACCGTTCAGGCAATCATCAATGTGATAGTTATTGGTATGTTTCCTACCACGCCTAAACTTAGCACGCAGATTTCTGTACTGTTTATCGGATGTATTGGGCTGATCGGTATGTATGTTTATATACAGTCATGGTTTCCCAGGAAGCAGTCCCTGCGCTCAAAACCATAAATGTATCGCTGTGAAAAACAGCAGCTGTATAATCAGCAGGGAAGTTGCAATTGCGTTTTTTTCCGGTTTAGTCATTAAAAGATACAAGCGTATCAATACGAATGAGCAAACAAACCAAGCCAGGTAATTCTGCATAGGTATAATTCCTCCTTTCCAATACCACATGCCCATCTTTACAGCTGCGGGCTCCATGATAAAATCATAAAAAGTCATCATACAAGCCCCTGCAATTGAAGTTAACCAGGCATTTCGTAACCTTCCTGCCAGTGTTGCCGTAACATAGAATATGAGCATGCTCCAGTTCAGGCCTATCATGTAGGGGATGCCTTCCCATCCGGGGCCCAATGTTTTTCCATAGTGATAATTGCCAAAAATTAAACCGGTATGAACACCCGCGTATTCGATAAAAAAACCACAAAGCCCTGCACAAATTAGTCCTGCAAATAATCCCGCACTCCACTTTTTCTGAAATATCAGTGGTACCAGCAATGACAAAAACAGGTTTATGGGTGTGAGGTGAATTACCTGCGTTCTGGTTTCTGGATAAAGTAGCCCCGAAAGTCCAACCAGGTAAACGATACCGGCTATGGCTACAACCCGTTTCTCACTGCTTTGCATGGTGTTTGTCTATGATTATATCGCTTGCAATATTACCGCCTAAAATGCACAATGGAATACCTCCGCCCGGGTGCACACTACCGCCGCAAAAATATAATCCGTTCACCTTTCCTGAATAGTTGGCTTGTCTGAAAAAAGCCGACATCATATTATTGCTACTGCTGCCATACAAAGATCCGAAAGTGCTACCGGTGTATTGTTCTATGCGCAAAGGGTCTAAATATTCTTCAAACTCAATACTTGTTTCGAGGTTGCAGCCCAACATTTGATTGATTTTTTTGATGATCATTGCTCTCGCATTTATTCTCAGCTCATTCCAGTCTTGACCTTTGTTCGCAGGTGTATTGATCATCACAAACCAATTTTCACATCCATGAGGGGCGTCGTCGGGAGCTTCCTTGCTGCTAATATTAATGTAAACTGTTGGATCTTCGTAAACATTGCCGTGGTTGAAAATGCAATCAAATTCTTTTCCGTAGTTACTGCTAAACAAAATATTATGCAAATCGAGTTGCGGGAATGTCCGTTTCACACCCCAGTAAAAAATTAGTGCAGAGCTACTTGGTTCAGCGCGTTCTATTTTTCGTGGCAGTTTATGACCAAGTAATTTATATGTGAGTCTGACATCCAGATTGGAAAGTACTGCATCTGCCGGGTAAAACTGTTGATTGGCAACCAAACCTGTAATGGCTTTGGTGTTTGTTTTTATTTCGGAAATGCAGTGTTCGAAATGGAAAGTAACACCGAGTTTAACGGCCTCTTTTTGCATGGCTTTGACGATGGAAATCATTCCGCCTTCTGGAAAATAAGCACCCATGCCCATTTCAAGATGGGGAATTACATTTAGCGTTGAAGGGGCCTTCCAGGGATTTGATCCATTGTAGGTGGCATAACGGTTGAAAAATTGTACCATTTGCCTGCTCTTGAATCTTCTGCTGTTAGCAGCATGCATACTGCGATGAATACCCAAAAATGGCAAATTGATAATCCCTTTCAAGCCACTCTTACAGATGTAGGTGGAAAGCCGGTGTAAACTTTTTTCCAAAAAAACAGGAGCAGTAATTTCGTACAGATATTTACTGTGATTTAGGTGACTTCGCAGTGCGTGTGCATCTTCACCAAAAGCAGTGGCTGCTTCCTGTATAAATGTATCTATATTGGGTGAGCAAGAGAATAAACTGCCATCCGGAAAGAAATAATTACAAAGCGTATCTAATTTTTTATATTTGATTTTAAGATCGTCTGAAAGTAGGTCGTTAACATACCAGGGCATTGTAAATAGTGATGGTCCCGCGTCAAATCGATACCCACAACCTGAAATTTCTGCTAGTTTACCCCCTGCTTCCTTCTTCTGTTCAAATACATGCACGTCAAAACCGTGGCCGGCCAATCTGATGGCCGCGGCAAGTCCGCCGATACCGGCTCCGGCAATGGCAATTCGTTTCATTTCTTAACTAACCTTTCGGCAGGTCGCTTTGTTTCTTTAAATGTCCTATTTTACCCCAATAATCGCCTCGAAACAACTTTTTTTCAAAAAAAACAAAAAAAAAATAGAGAAAGTATTGCATTTTTATTTTTCACTTTTATTTTTGCCGCACATTTAATCAGGAAAACACAAAATGAAAAAGATCTATTTCGCTATCGCTGCTTGCGCTATGTTCGCTTTCGCAGCTTGTTCAGGTAACAGCGGCACTTCAGATGCTGACACTACCAAAGTTGACACTACTGCTGCTGCTCCTGCAGACACTACTGCTGCTGTTGATACAGCTGCCGCTGCTGCTGCTGACACTACTGCCGCTGAGAAGAAGTAATTCATCTCCAACTAAAAATTTAAGGGCACTTGTACAAGTGCCCTTTTTTTATTATTTTTGCATTAGACATATGGTAAGAAAACTACTCGTTGCATTCTTTTTGTTCTCAGCCGGAAGTTTTTCCACGTTTCCTTTGTCTGCTTCACCCAGCCCCATTGATATTGTTGTTGAACCTGGTCCCGGGTTTACATTACATCCGAATCCGGTTACAGGAACGTGGTTCCACATCAATCTCGCTTTCTCCGAGTCTGATTATCCAAATGCCAGATTTTCCATATCTAATGTGTTGGGAGAAGTCATCTATGCCGCACCCATTAAAAAAACAGAATTTGCCGGGGCAAAAGTCCGAGTAGACATCGCAGACCTTAAACTTGACAAAGGAGTTTACTTCATTCAGGTTTTCGGCGGCGATAAATCGAAAATTCTGCGACTGGTTGTCCGTTAATCATGTCCACGCTTTCATTCGTTGTGAGACCTGCCGTAGAAGCAGATGTTCCTTCAATTTTTAATCTTATCCGTGAATTGGCGCTGTATGAAAGGGCTCCGGATGAAGTTTTAAATACCCCTGAGCAATTATTAAAAGATGGTTTTCATTCCGATCCCCCCCTATATTTTGCACATGTAGTCGAAAATGCCGACGGGGTGATATTTGGTTTTGCACTTTGCTATGTTAGATACAGTACCTGGAAAGGAGCTGTTTTGTATCTTGAAGACCTTTATGTGAAAGAACCCTTCAGGCGCACCGGTGCAGGCAGGGCCTTGTTTGATGCTTGTATAACCCATGCCGTGGAAAGACGCTATAAAAGAATAACCTGGCAGGTTTTGGACTGGAATCAGCCCGCCATTGATTTTTATAAAAAGTGGAACTCAATATTCGATCCAGAATGGATAAATGGGTCTATTGATCTTTAATGGAGTGAAAAACTTAAATAAAGCGTTCATCATATCTCTGGTAGTTTCAGCTTTACCTGTTTTTGCATTTTACTTCTTTCAGCAAGATTATACCGTCAAACATCTCTTGGGCTTGATGCCGGGAAATTTATCACATTTACACGGTATATTGATAATGCCCTTTTTGCATAGTGATTCCATGCACCTTTGGGGCAATACCTTTCAGATGTTTTTTGGCATATTGTTGCTGTTTCTGCATTTTAAGAATTTAGCCACCGGTATACTGCTCCTTCAATGGATAGGAGCCGGACTGCTACTCTTTGTTTTAGGGGAAAGGGGCACTATTCATATAGGCAGTAGTGGTGTAGTATATGGATTGTTTGGATTTATCATCCTCTCCGGATTTATGGCCGGAAACCGTCGGCTCCGTTTATTGTCATTAATGATGCTAATGTATTACGGCGGCATGGCATGGGGGCTATTCCCCTGGCAGGAAAAAGTATCATGGGAAGGACATGTTTCCGGGTTGTTAACAGGATTAGCAACTGCATTATTCCTACGTAACCATTACCGCCGTTTCACCCGAGATAAAAAACCTGACTGGATTAATGATAGTGGCAGCAGGGAAGACCCTTATGCCCGGTTCAATAAAGGGATTTAATGCTGCGTGTTAATTAGACTGGTTTCTTTTTTGGAATCATCCTTGAAAAGTAAAACAAATAAAATGGCCACAATCAAGGCATACCCTGAGAAACAAAGCCATATTCCATGCCAGTTTTTATTGTTACCATTCATAAAATAACTGTCGATGACCCGGCCGCTAATCTTACTGCCCAAAAATGCCCCCACGCCATTGGTCATCATCATAAATAGGCCCTGTGCACTGGATCTAATCCCCGAGTCTGCATGTGTTTCGATAAACAATGAGCCGGATATATTGAAAAAATCAAAGGCCATTCCATAAATGATGCAGCTGAGTATGATCATCCATAATCCTTCTGAAGGATTGCCATAGGCAAATAAACCAAATCGCAATACCCAGGCCAGCATGGCAAAAAGCATCACTTTCTTAATGCCGAATCGCTTCAGAAAAAACGGGATGGTTAATATAAACACGGTTTCTGAAACCTGAGATATCGACATGATAATGGTGGAGTATTTAACAACAAACGATTCTGGGCCATATAGTGGATTGTTTTTGAAATCATCCAGGAAGGTATCACCATACATATTGGTGAGCTGAAGCGCTGCTCCGAGGAACATAGAGAATATAAAAAACAAGGCCATCCTGTATTTGGCAAATAGTTTAAAGGCATCCAGCCCAAGTTGTGAGAATAAGCTGTTGTCGCCGGATTTGGAGTGGGTTGGTTTGCAAGCCGGCAATGTGAAAGCATATAAACCAAGCCCAATGGCAACACTGCCTGCGATTAGGAATTGCTGGGTATTTGCTTTGCTTCCGGTAAGGTTGGTTACCCACATGGCAGCAATGAAGCCAATGGTACCCCAAACCCTGATGGGAGGGAACACTTTAACAACATCATGGCCGCTGTTTGAAAGCAATGTGTACGATATGGAGTTTGATAATGAAATGGTGGGCATATAACAAAACATTGCTGCCAAAATCAACCAGTATAATTCATCGGCGGTTTTCATTTCAGGTACCAGCCACAACAAGGCCCCATAGGCAATTTGTAATATCCCATATAGTCGCTCAGCATTCAACCACCTGTCGGCAATGATGCCGGTAACTGCCGGCATAATGAGTGATGACAAGGCCAATGTAGAAAAAATGGCACCAAATTGCTCCCCCGAGCCAAGGTTGTTGCCAAAAAAATAAGTACCTATGGTAATGAGCCAGGCACCCCAAACAAAGAACTGTAAAAAACTAAGTAAGGTTAAACGAAAGCGAATGTCCATGCAGGCGAAAATATCATATTGCCAGCATAAAACAAGATTTTACTTTATAACCAGGTGCTCTATGCTGTCAATCAACGCATGAATAACCTTGATGTGAATTTCCTGTGCGCGGTCTGCATATTCTGATTTTGGTGCACGGATTTCTATATCGCAAAGTGAAGCCATCGCACCTCCGTCTTTACCGGTGAGTCCAATGGTTTTCATACCCATAGCTTTTGCAGTCTCCATGGCCAGAATTACATTGCGACTGTTACCACTGCTGCTGATTCCTAGCAAAATATCACCGGATTTTCCGAGGGCTTCCACATAACGGCTGAAAATGAAATCATAACCATAATCATTGCCTACGCAGCTAATATGGCTGGGATCGCTGATGGCCATGGCGGCCAGAGCTTTCCGGTTGCCACGGTACCTGCCGCTCAGCTCTTCTGCAAAGTGCATGGCATCGCAATGGCTGCCTCCATTGCCGCAACTGATGATTTTACCCCCATTTAACAAGCATTCCGCCATAAGACGGGACGCATCTTCAATGAGCTGCATATTTTGTTCATTTTCCATGAACTGCTGCAGTGTTGCGGCTGCCTCTGCAAAATGTTGTTTAATCCTTTCCCTGTTCATGGTTGCATTTTTTTGAATTCAGTGATTCCGTTTTGTAAAAACACCTTGAATTTTTCGGGGTTGTAATCAAAAGATTCTGCACTTCCGGGATGTTGCAGTAAAACTTCATCACCGGTCATCAGCACATACAGTGGCTGGCTGTTGCTGTTGAAATAGCAGGCCTGTATCTCAGCATTTTTATCCCCGAGGGTTTTAATGGTGCTACCCGAAAATTTACCTTTAAATTGCTCTTGCTCACTCAGTTTTATTTTTTTGTCATCTACATACAGTGAAACAACTACATATTCATTTTTCAGAATTTTCAGTACATCCGGATTACTCCACACTTTCTCTTCCATCTTCCGGCAGTTTACACATCCATGACCTGTAAAATCAATGAAAACCGGTTTTTTCTGAGCTTTCGCACAAGCCAGGGCTTCCTCGTAATCAAAATAGCCCTGAATACCGTGTGGTATATGCAATTCTCCCGAATATTTGGGTGTCTGGCACGTTTCAGCGGCAATCTCACCCGCCTCGGATTCAGATCCCAGTCTGAAATCCTGGGTATGCATGGGCGGTAAGTATCCGGCCAGCGATTTAAGCGGAGCGCCCCACAGCCCCGGAACCAGATATACCACAAATGACCAGGTAGTAATGACCAACATCAGCCGGGTTACAGACCAATAAGGGATGTCGCTGTCGTGAGAAAATTTGATTTTACCCATTAGGTATATGGCCATCAATGAGAATATTACAATCCAGAAAGCCAGGTAAACTTCCCGGTCTAATATTCCCCAATGGTAGGTTTGATCTGCTGTACTCAGAAATTTAAGGGCAAATGCCAGTTCAATAAAGCCGAGTACTACCTTTACACTATTGAGCCAGCCGCCGCTTTTTGGCAAACTCTTCATATAGCTGGGGAAAACCACCAGCAGCCCGAAAGGAAGCGCAAACGCCAGTGAAAAGCCCAGCATAGCTACTATGGGCGTGCTCAGCCCACCTTTGGCGCTTTCTACCAGTACCGTGCCTACAATGGGGCCTGTGCAAGAGAAGGATACCAGCGCAATCGTCAGGGCCATGAAAACGGGACCTGCAATTCCACCTTTGTCTGCCCTTTTATCAATGGCATTTACCCATGAAGCTGGCAGCACCAGCTCAAATGCTCCGAAAAAGCTAGCCGCAAAAACAATGAATATGACGAAAAAGAACACATTGGGAATCCAATGGGTGCTGAGCCAGTTGGCTGCATCGGGCCCAACCAGTTTACTCACCAGAGTGCCAATTATTACATAAATCAGAATGATAGCGATTGCAAATACAAGTCCATCCCTGACCGATTTTTTGCGGTCTTCATTTTTCAGGAAGAAAGCCACCGTCATTGGAATCATGGGGAATACACAGGGGGTGAGCAATGCCAGCAAGCCGGAAGTAAATGCCAGCCAGAATACCAGCCCCAGCCCTTTGTTGGCAGTTTCACTTTTGGTATTGCCTAAGGTACCGGTGTAGCGGAGTTCGGTACAGTTGCCATTGCCATCTTTGTACGATGATTGAAGACCGTTGGTCGGAATTTGACCAACGCTGCTGTCTTTGGTGCTTGCAGCAGTGTCATTTTTAATCTCCGGTGTATTCTCGATCGGTTCAACGCCTTCAGCAACAACAGGGCTTGTTGCTTCCAGCGTTTCTTCAATCTTCACACACTGGCTTTCATCGCACATTTGCCCGCTGAAAGTGCATACCAGCTTCTGTATGGTGCCGGTAACTTTAATTTTTTGTTTGAAAATGGCCTTTGAAGGGAAGACACCGGTTTTGCCGTTTACTTTATCGAGTTCAGCCAGCTCATCCGTTTTCATCTGGTCGCCAACACCTACACAGCTG
>JBILTS010000183.1:0-3359 GCA_044371405.1 Bacteroidia bacterium | reverse complement strand
CTAGAAAATCGGACTTGATTCCGCACGCTCTGTGCTGAGAGCCAGCAGTGAAGATCTCGTTCGCCGCACTGAACTGGAAGAAGAAACCATTCAGCAGGTGAAAGATATTCTGAAAGCTGAATTTGAAGACTGACCGGTGATGATGCTTTTCATTCCATGAAAAATATCGTCGCCACAGCAGTGGAAGTATGCAAAGCAATGCCGCATATAACCGCTGATATAGCGAATAGAGAGGTTTAGTTCCGCCGGCCCGCATGCCGTCGGAACTAAACCCCAACATTCCGAATTGGCATTGCAGAGGATAAAACGTAAATTTGAACACGAAACATGGCGGAATACCGTTTAGCTAAAGTTGCCAGCGAGCTTAATCGCAGTTACCAGATTCTGGCTGAAACCTTGAAAGGAAAAGGTTTTAGCGTAGAAGCAAAACTCACTACCAAAATCACTGAGGAAATGTACCAGGTGCTGGTACAAGAATTTGCCGCGGACAAAAGTGCCCGTGAAGAGGCAAATAAACTCAAAACCAACCGCGATGGCAAACCATTAGCTCCACCGCCTGCCACCAAGCCACAGGCAGCTAAAACTGATGAGCCGGAGCCGGTAAAACCTGCACCACCTGTCCAGCCCGAAGTAACGGTGCCTGCCCCAGTGGAGGAAGCCATAAAGATTGAGGCACGCAAGGAAGAACTCAGCGGCCCGAAAATATTAGGTAAAATTGAGATTGCTCCTAAAAAAGGGAAATCACCAAAGGCAGAAGAAAAACCGGAAGAGAAAAAACCGGTTAAAAAAGCCGAGAAACCTGCTGCAGAAGAGTTAAAGACGCCTGAACCTGAACCTCCATCGCCACCTGTTGCAGAAACAGAAGAAGACGAAGAAGTTGAAAAAGTCGAAACTAAATTCGAAAAACTCTCCGGTCCTAAGGTCTTGGGGAAAATTGATTTGCCAAAAGACTCACCCAGCGGTGTTAAAAATCTGGCCGATGAAGCCCGTGATGATTTACGCGAAAAACGCAAACGTAAACGTAAAAAAGTAGGTGGCGAAAAAGTAGCCGTTCAGGATAAAATAAAAGAGGAAGAACGCATTGCCAAAGAAAAGGAAAAGACGGATCCCAAAGCTGAAATATCTCAAAAAGATGTTCGCAATAAAGTAAAAACCACCATGGGCAAACTCGGCGGAGCCGGACAAACCCGTGGTTTGAAACAAAAGCTGAAAACCCAGCGCAAAGAAGCCCGCGAATTTGTGCGGATGGAAGAAAGAGAGCGTCTGGAAAAAGAAAGTAAAATTGTAAAGGTTACAGAATTCCTCACTGCCAATGACCTGGCAAGTCTTATGAACATTCCGGTAACCAAGGTAATTTCTACCTGTTTTGCGATTGGCATGATGGTTAGCATCAACCAGCGTTTGGATGCCGAAACCATACAACTGGTGGCCGGCGATTTTGGATTTGAAGTAGAATTTGTGGATGCAGAAGCCCAGCTGGAAGTGGAGGAGGATGAAAATGATGCACCGGAAGATCTGCAGCATCGCCCGCCGATTGTAACCGTAATGGGACACGTTGACCACGGTAAGACCTCACTGCTGGATTATGTGCGTAAAGCCAACGTAATTGCCGGTGAAGCGGGTGGTATCACTCAGCACATTGGTGCCTACGAAGTTACCCTTGCCGACAGCCGCAAAATCACCTTCCTGGATACGCCCGGTCACGAAGCATTCACAGCCATGCGTGCACGTGGTGCCAAAGTTACCGATATCGCAATCATTGTGATTGCAGCAGACGATAGTGTGATGCCCCAAACCAAGGAAGCCATCGCGCACGCTCAGGCAGCCGGTGTACCCATGGTATTTGCTTTCAACAAAATTGATAAAGAAGGCGCCAATGCCGATAAAATCCGCGAACAGTTAGCCGGAATGAATATTCTGGTAGAAGACTGGGGCGGCAAGTTTCAGTGCCAGGAAATTTCTGCCAAAAAAGGCCTGAATGTAGATAAGCTGCTCGAGAAGGTGCTGCTTGAAGCGGAAATTATGGAGCTGCAGGCCAACCCTAACCGCAAGGCCAAAGGAACAGTCATTGAAGCCACCATGGAAAAAGGCCGAGGCATTGTGTGCAGTATGCTGGTACAAACCGGTACCCTGCGTGTGGGCGACAACATGGTTGCCGGACCACATTACGCCAAGGTGCGTGCCCTGTTCAATGAACGCGGCAATAAGATAGATTTTGCTCCGCCAAGCACACCTGTAAAAATGCTGGGTTTCAGCGAAAACCCAACTGCCGGTGATGTTTGGGTGGTTATGGCAGAGGAAAGCGAAGCCAAAGAACTGGCCACCAAACGAATGCAGCTGGTGCGCGAACAAGGAATTCGTACCAAGCGCCACATTACCCTGGATGAGATTGGTCGCCGATTGGCTATTGGAAACTTCAAAGAACTTAAGATCATCGTGAAAGGTGATGTGGATGGTTCTGTGGAAGCCTTGTCAGACGCCCTGCTGAAACTGAGCACCGAAGAAGTAATGGTTTCTGTTATTCACAGTGGTGTTGGTCAGATTTCGGAGAGCGACGTGCTGCTGGCTTCCGCTTCTGATGCCATCATCGTAGGCTTCCAGGTGCGACCCAGCGCCAAGGCCCGTCAGCTTGCCGAACAGGAAGAAATTGATATCCGCCACTACTCTGTAATCTACCAGGCCATAGAAGAGGTGAAAAGCGCCATGGAAGGCATGCTTAGCCCTGAGGTGGTTGAGAAAATTGTGGGTAACGTGGAAGTGCGCGAAGTATTCAAAATCAGTAAGGTGGGCAGCGTAGCCGGTTGTATGGTTACCGATGGTAAAGTGGAACGGAAGAATAAGATCCGCGTTATTCGTGATGGTGTGGTAATTCATACCGGCGAACTCGCATCGCTGAAACGCTTCAAAGACGACGTGAAGGAAGTTTTACGTGGTTTCGAGTGCGGCTTGCAGATAGAGCGCTTTAACGACATTGAAGTAGGCGACTACCTGGAGGTATACATCGAAGAACAGGTGAAGCGTACCTTATAATTTTTTACCTATGAGACTTTTATCCTTCAGTGCCATCGGTCTGGGGGTTATGGTGACGGGTTGCGTTTGTGATGGCCCGGTAAGTAAGCAAATTGTGAAAAGGATCAACCAAGTATATTTTGCCGATTCTGTGGCTTATCTGGTAGAACCCATTATCCAGTTTACCTATGAGGTAGAATCCGATTTTACAAGCAGCCCGGCTAAAAAAACAGGTTGTATTGGCTACAGAAAAGATCTGGCTATTCACATCCACTCATTTGTACTTGCTGATAGCGTAAAGGTTACCTGCAACAAAGATTTACCCGGTACGCCGGCAGGTGCCAGTCTGG
>JBILTS010000007.1:0-38697 GCA_044371405.1 Bacteroidia bacterium | reverse complement strand
CTGCCGAATTTATGGGCACCAACTGGATTATCCGTACCATGGAGTTTGTGCTGTTTGCAGGTTTGCTGCTTCACATTTTTCAAGGTTTGTATCTGTGGAAATTCAATGCAGATGCACGTAAGAAGCGCTACAGTGTGAGTGCAGGCAGCGCCAATAGTACCTGGTATTCCCGCAGCATGGGCATTCTAGGGACGCTGCTGCTGCTGTTTCTGGTGGTGCATCTTAAGGATTTTTGGGTAACCAGCCGTTTTACCGATGTGATAACCTCCGGTGAAAAAACGCTGTTCCAAGAAATGAAGGAAATATTTGCCAATCCTATTGCTGTGGTTATTTATGTGCTGGGATGTATATCTCTGCTGTATCATTTACTTCATGGTTTTCAGAGTGCATTTCAGACCTTGGGTATTAATCATAAATCGTATACGCCCATTATTCAATCTACAGGCAGGCTTTTTTCAATCGTTATTTCGCTGCTTTTTGCAGCCATGCCGGTAGCCATGCATTTGGGTTGGATTCAATAATTTGAGAGAGACATGAGCAAAAACATCAAATTCGACTCCAAAATTCCCGCAGGTGAATTATCGCAGAAATGGACACAGTACCGCAGTTCTGTGCCGCTGGTAAATCCTGCCAACAAGCGAAATCTGGAAATCATCGTAGTGGGAACAGGCCTGGCCGGTTCCAGCGCTGCTGCAACACTGGCCGAAATGGGCTACAAGGTGAAGGCATTCTGTTTTCAGGATTCTCCCCGCCGTGCCCACTCTATTGCCGCGCAGGGCGGTATCAATGCAGCCAAAAACTATCAGAATGACGGTGACAGTGTTTACCGTTTGTTTTACGATACCATCAAAGGGGGTGACTACCGCGCCCGTGAAGCCAACGTGCACCGTCTGGCGGAGGTTTCAACATCCATCATTGACCAGTGTGTGGCGCAGGGTGTTCCGTTTGCCCGTGAATACGGTGGAACCCTGAGCAACCGCTCCTTCGGCGGAACACAGGTTCAACGTACGTTTTATGCGGCCGGACAAACCGGACAACAGTTGCTGTTAGGTGCCTATCAGGCGCTGGAAAGACAAGTGGGTCTGGGCAACGTAAAAATGTACAGCCGCCACGAAATGCTCGATGTAGTTGTGATTGACGGTAAAGCCCGCGGTATCATTGCCCGCAACCTCATCACCGGTGAGCTGGAAAGACATTTCGGACATGCAGTATTGTTGTGTACCGGTGGTTATGGGAACGTATTTTACCTGAGTACTAACGCCATGGGCAGCAACGTTACAGCTGGCTGGAAAGCCCACAAGGCAGGTGCGCTGTTTGGTAATCCCTGTTTCACGCAGATTCACCCGACCTGTATACCGGTAAGCGGTCATTATCAGAGCAAACTGACGCTGATGAGCGAATCGCTGAGGAATGACGGACGTATCTGGGTCCCCAAAAACAAAGACGACAACCGCCATCCAAACGATATCCCTGAAGAAGACCGCGATTACTATCTGGAACGCCGCTACCCGGCTTTCGGTAACCTCGTTCCCCGTGACGTGGCCAGCCGCGCTGCCAAAGAGCGCTGTGATGCCGGTTATGGCGTTGGTTCCAGCAAAATGGCGGTGTATCTGGACTTCCGCTATAACATGATCAACAAATACGGCCGCGCGGAAGCCAGCCGTTTGAACATAGAAAACCCCGATGAAGCTACATTGCTGAAACTGGGTCAGGAAGTGGCCAAAGAGAAATACGGCAACCTGTTTGACATGTATAAACAGATCACCGATGAAGACCCTTACGAAGTACCCATGCGCATTTATCCTGCCGTGCACTACACAATGGGCGGTCTGTGGGTAGATTATGAGTTGATGACCAATATCCCAGGACTGTATGCTTTGGGTGAGGCCAACTTCTCAGACCACGGTGCCAACCGTCTGGGTGCATCTGCACTCATGCAAGGGTTGGCTGACGGATACTTTGTGATACCCTACACCATTGGTTCATACCTGAGCAACGAAATCCGCACCAAGAGCATGCCCACAGACAGCGAAGAGTTTGTAGCAGCGGAGAAGAAAGTGCGCGAGCAGCTGGAGCGTTTGATGTCCATCAACGGCAAGCAGTCTGTGGAAAGTTTCCACCGCCGTTTGGGTCTGATTATGTGGGATAAATGCGGTATGTCGCGCAGCGAAGAAGGTCTGAAACATGCTATTGCAGAAATCAGGGCACTTCGCGAAGAATTCTGGAGTGATGTGCGTGTGCCTGGGAACATGAATTCATTCAACCCTGAACTGGAAAAGGCCGGCAGGGTTGCTGATTTCTTGGAACTTGGCGAACTTATGTGCTTAGATGCACTCGAGCGCAATGAAAGTTGCGGCGGACATTTCCGCGAGGAATTTCAGACTGAGGAAGGCGAAGCCAAGCGGGATGATGACAACTATATGTTTGTTTCTGCATGGGAGTATAAGGAAGGCAATACCTGGGACTTGCACAAAGAACCCCTGGTGTATGAAAACATTAAAATTGCACAGCGTAGTTATAAATAAAGGAAAAAGAGTATGTCAAACAGCAATATGAATTTAAAACTCAAGGTTTGGAGGCAGCAGAATGCCAGTGATTCCGGACATTTTGAGGATTACTCAGTTCAGGCCAGCCCGGATATGTCATTTCTGGAGATGTTCGATGTGCTGAACGAACAACTGATAACAGAAGGCAAAGATCCGGTGGCATTCGATCACGACTGCCGTGAAGGGATTTGCGGTATGTGCAGCATGGTCATCAACGGCAGGCCTCACGGACCAAAAGGCGGTGTTACCACCTGTCAGTTGCACATGCGCAGCTTCAACGATGGTGATACCATTGTGGTAGAACCCTGGAGGTCCAATGCATTTCCCGTTATCCGTGATTTGAGCGTAAACAGATCATCATTTGACAGAATCATTGCAGCCGGTGGTTATGTGTCTGTGAACACAGGAAATGCGGTAGATGCCAATGCCACTCTGATTCCCAAGGAAATCGCCGATGAGGCATTTGAGGCGGCAACCTGTATCGGTTGCGGTGCTTGCGTAAGTGCCTGCAAAAATGCCAGTGCCATGTTGTTTGTGGGAGCAAAAGTTACTCAGTTGTCCTTGTTACCGCAGGGTCAGGCCGAGGCTTCAAAGCGCGTTGTAGCCATGGTGAATCAGATGGATGCCGAAGGTTTTGGTGCCTGCACCAATACCGGTGCCTGCTCCGCCGAATGTCCGAAGCAGATTCCGCTAAGCGTTATTGCAACCCTCAACAGGGAGTACATTAAAGCTAAATTAAAAGGATATTAAAACTGCTAAATCGTAAATCGACGAATTGCGATTTAGGCATACAGAAGGGGCTTTCAGCCCCTTTTTATTTTATCGGGATTGTTGGCAATAAACTGTTTCCAGCCACCACCGGAATTGTTTTTTACCCCGAATTGTTTGGGGTTTAGTTGGAAAAAATGGCATACAGCAGCCGCCACCGCATCGGACGCGTCGCTGGTTTCGGGCTGTTCGGTGAAGGTGAGCAAGGTTTGCAACATGGCGCTCACCTGCTCTTTGCTGGCATTTCCGTTTCCGGTAATGCTCTGCTTGATTTTGCGGGGTTCATATTCGTACACTTTTAAACCCTTACTGATGGCGGCTGCGATGGAAACACCCTGTGCGCGCCCGAGTTTTAGCATGCTTTGTACGTTTTTACCAAAAAATGGGGCCTCAATGGCTACTTCTGTAGCGCTGTAACCATCAATAAGTCCGGAGATACGCTCAAAAATATGGTGGAGTTTTTCGCCGTGGTCTGCCAGCTTGGCAAGCCGCACTACACCTACAGACAGCAATTCCATCTTTTTGCCATCAATGCGAATGATTCCATACCCCAGCAAATTGGTACCCGGATCGATTCCAAGAATAATGCGTGGGTCAGACATGTGGCAAAAGTATTCAATAAACGGTAGAAATACTTGTCAGGTTAATAATTTAAACTGGTTGAATATGGTTTGGTAAATCCCATAAAAAAAGCCGAAATTTGCCGTTAAATTTAAAACCATGTTATTCGATCTTGACCTAATCGCCAAAGTGTATGAAAGAATGCCCGCCAGGGTTGAAGCTGCCAGAAAATTGCTGGGAAAACCGCTCACTTTGACTGAAAAAATATTGTACAGTCATCTCTGGGCAGGTGATGTAAACGAAACTTTTGAGCGAGGTAAGAGCTATGTGGATTTTGCTCCGGATCGTGTAGCCATGCAGGATGCAACTGCCCAAATGGCGCTTTTGCAGTTTATGCAGGCCGGTAGGCCAAAAGCAGCAGTGCCTTCTACCGTGCATTGCGATCACCTGATTAACGCCAAAGTGGATGCCAATACAGATTTGGATTTTGCCAACCATGAAAGCAAAGAGGTTTTTGATTTTCTGAGCTCGGTTTCGAATAAATATGGCATTGGTTTCTGGAAGCCAGGAGCTGGTATTATTCATCAGGTAGTGCTGGAAAACTATGCATTCCCTGGCGGTATGATGATCGGAACTGACAGCCACACGGTAAATGCCGGTGGACTTGGTATGGTTGCTATTGGCGTTGGTGGTGCAGATGCCTGCGACGTAATGGCCGGATTGCCATGGGAATTGAAGTTTCCAAAACTGATTGGAGTTAAACTAACCGGAAAACTTAGCGGTTGGGCAGCACCTAAAGATGTAATCTTAAAAGTAGCCGGTATCCTTACGGTTAAAGGCGGAACCGGATGTATTGTGGAATATTTTGGTGAAGGTGCAACATCAATGAGCTGCACAGGTAAAGGTACCATATGCAATATGGGTGCGGAAATTGGCGCCACCACCTCCACTTTTGGATATGATGAAAGCATGGAACGTTACCTGCGCGCTACCGGCAGGGATGCCGTCGCCGATTTGGCCAATGGTGTAAAACAACACCTGACCGCAGATGCGGAGTGCTACAGCAATCCAGAGGCTTATTTTGATCAGGTTATTGAAATTAACCTCTCCGAACTTGAGCCCCATATCAATGGCCCTTTTACCCCGGATTTGGCCACCCCTATCAGCAAAATGAAAGAGGTTGCAGCATCCCAAGGATGGCCCTTGAATGTGGAAGTAGGTTTGATAGGCAGTTGCACCAACAGCAGTTATGAAGATATATCTCGTGCTGCTAGTTTGGCAAAACAGGTGGCTGCAAAAAACCTAAAAACCAAAGCAGAGTTTACCATCACGCCTGGTAGTGAACAGGTTCGTTACACCATTGAGAGGGACGGATTTATAGATACTTTCCATGAAATCGGTGCAACGGTATTTGCCAATGCTTGCGGACCTTGCATAGGTATGTGGACACGCATGGGGGCGGAGAAGAAAGAGAAGAACTCCATCATTCACTCATTCAACAGAAACTTTGCCGCAAGACAAGACGGAAATCCCAATACCCATGCCTTTGTAGCCAGCCCTGAAATTACCACTGCCATCGCCATTGCGGGCCGTCTGGATTTTAATCCGCTTACCGATACCCTGACCAATGAGCTGGGCGAGCAAGTGAAACTGGATGAGCCTACAGGTGTGGAGCTTCCAGCCAGCGGTTTTGCTGTAGAAGATGCGGGATATCAGGCGCCTGCTGCTGATGGTAGTGGTGTTACAGTAAATGTATCGCCCACATCCAGCCGTTTGCAATTGCTGGAACCTTTTGCAGCATGGGAAGGACAAGACCTGAAAGGTTTGAAACTGCTTATTAAGGCCAAAGGCAAGTGTACCACCGATCATATTTCCATGGCAGGCCCCTGGCTGAAGTTCCGCGGTCACCTCGACAATATCTCCAATAATATGCTGATTGGCGCCATTAACTACTTTAATGAAAAAGCCAACAGCGTGCTTAACCAGATGACCGGTGAATATGATGAAGTTCCCAAAGTTCAACGCATGTATAAAGCTGCCGGTGAGTTTAGCATTGTGGTAGGAGAGGAAAATTACGGTGAGGGATCTTCGCGAGAGCACGCTGCCATGGAGCCAAGGCACCTTGGTGTGAGGGCGGTACTGGTTAAATCTTTTGCCCGTATTCACGAAACCAACCTCAAAAAGCAAGGTATGCTGGCGTTGACTTTTGCCAACAAGGAGGACTACGACAAAATCCAGGAAACAGATACCATAGACATCGTTGGCCTATCCAGCTTTGCACCCGGAAAGCAACTTGAACTTGTGCTTAACCACAAAGACGGAAGCAGCGATCACATCGCCGTGAACCACACCTACAACGAACAGCAGATCGAGTGGTTTAAAGCCGGTGGTGCTCTGAATATTATTCGCAGGAGTATTAAGTAAATTATTATTAAAAATGGAGAGGGTGCTTTTATAATCGAAAATAACTGACTAAATTTGTCATTGACAAAAAAAGTCATTTATGAAAACGTTTGCAACCTTAATCGCTGATGCCCGGAAGGCGAAAAACATTTCACAAAAGGAACTTGCCGCACAGTTACAGATTGATTCATCGCTAATTACGCGCATGGAGAAGGGAGAACGATTGCCTGTAAGAAGTCAGGTTGTGCAAATGGCGGCCATTCTTGGTCTTGCAGAAAAAAAGCTATTGGTTTCTTGGCTCAGCGAAAAAATTGTTCGCGAGCTGGAGCATGAGCCATTGGCCAAAGAGATTCTGATGGCAGCTGAAGAGCAGGTCAGGTATAGATCAATGCCTGCCAAAGCAGTTTCGGGTGGGCTAAGCAAATTACTTAACGAAATAGATGAGTATAAAAAGCGCCTGGATCAGGTTAGGCACATGGGCAGCGCTAAGTTTACCGAAGCGTACGAAGTGGAGTACACGTATCACAGCAATCTGATTGAGGGCAATACCCTCACTTTGCAGGAAACGGAGCGTGTTATCAATCATGGAATTACGGTTTCCGGGAAATCCATGCGGGAGCACCTGGAAGCCATTAATCATTATGAAGCCATTGCTATGGTTCAAGAGTTTATCACCAACAAAAGGCCACTTACCGAGCGATTTTTGCTGGATATCCACGCCTTGGTATTAAGAGGTATAGATAAACACTATGCCGGCCGTTACCGCGATGTGCAGGTTAGAATCGGAGGCAGCGAGCACATTCCACCCAATGCCATGGTGGTGCCTCAAAAAATGGAAGAGCTGTTTGATTGGTATTATAAAAATTTGAATATGCACCCTGTATTATTGTCAGCGGAAATGCATGAACGGCTTGTTTCTATTCATCCATTCATTGATGGCAATGGACGCACTTCTCGTTTGCTGATGAACCTTATTTTGCTTCAGCACGGTTATGTAATTGCCAATTTGAAAGGAGACAAGGAGCATCGTTTTCGTTACTATGATTGTCTGGAAAGTGCCCGTTCTGATCACAAAGATTCCTTTTTAATGTTAATCGCAGAAACCGAGTTGCGCTGTATCAAGGAATATGTAAGTTTGCTGGAGTAAGTTGTACTTATAACCATGGTAGGCGATAATCCATCTATTGAAGAGAAAACCATATATCGTTTTACGCTGTGGGTATTTGCAGTATACAAAGCGGTTTGTATTGCTGCACTGGGTTTTCAATTCACCGACAGCGACCAGACTGTGATGTGGCAGGCCGCCATGGATATGGCCAGTGGCGATTTTCATAGTTTATTTCGGTATGGGCAGACCTACAGCAGCAATCTGGAATCCTTGCTGGCTGTCCCGCTGCTATGGCTGAAGGTGCCTGTTTATCAGGCCCTTCCCATCGTGAGTGGGATGCTGTCTGCCCTACCTGTTTTTTTATTTGCAGATATTGCTGCCAGAAACGGCCGATATGCTGGTGCTACTCTCATTTTTATTTTTACCGTTGCTTTTCCCATTGAAAACTGGCAAACCAGCATGCTTAGCCGCGGTTTTATTCAAGGTATTGCATGCGTATCGCTGGGAATATATATAATATACCGCACGCGAATGAGTATCATGTTTTCCTTGGCGGGACTTCTGATTGCGGGTGGTATATGGCAGAATCCGAATGCATTGTTTTTACTATGTGCACTGCCCTTGATGGCTCATCGATTCAGGCCATTAAGCAGAATAACCATTGCGCTTAGTGGTGCAGTGGCTGCAACCCTAATGTGGTTTGCACTTCGCGCATTGGCTATCCGTCATATAGAGTATGTGGTAATTCCTGAACCGGAAATGGACTGGCAAATACATTATTTTATTGAAAATTTGAGGCAGCTAAATTTAATCCTTTCACATACTTTTTATACAGGTATTTACGGAATCATTTTTCTTACATTATTTATTGTAATAGCGCCTAAAAACAGATATTTATTGGCTGCTGTTACTTTGCTGATTTTGCTTATATTTATTTTTATAGGATTCAAAGGAATAGGTAATTTTTCAGACAATGTATTTTTTGGACCGGGACGATTTTTTCTAGCAATACCTTATGTGGTAATGTACTTTATTTCGTTTACGGAAAAAGGCATAAAAAAAGTAAGTAGCAGGTTTTTAATTACCTGGCTGTTTGGTATTGCCGGATACATGTTTGTGCGCCATTCTAATGTTCAGTTTATGTGCAGGAAAAATGCTCCGGTATTTGTAGAGAAAATTTCGGAACTTAGTAAAGACTGCCTTGATATTAAAAAGATATACAAAGAAAAAAATGCTGCAATTATTTTAACTGGAGATCATTATATGCAGGAAACCGTCACTTGTGGATGCGCAGGAATTGATAAGGATTTTCCGGTTGCACTGCGCCCAAAATTTGAGAGAAGGGGCTGGTTGTGGGCCGATTATGGCAAACAAATTTCTGGAACGGTATTGTTTTTAGACAGCCAACTTCCTGAAGAATATGTGCAAAGTGTTTTTTCTGCTGAAAGGATAGATTTGAGAGGCAATGCTTATGTGCTAAGCACAGGTAATCTAAGCAATAAGGAAGTTATGCAGCGGTTATATCCTGCCGAACATTTTCACTGATTCTTTCACATACAACTGTATACATTCCGGGGTGGGTAATTCGCCCCTTTGCTGGCCTGCTCCTGTGCGTACAATCACCATGTTTTGTGATGGGATAACCGCTATATACTGACCTTGAAACCCGTGCATGAAGAAAAAAGGATGTGCTGATTTATTTGAAATCCAGAATGAATGTCCATAGTGATCTGCTTTGAAGGGTTTTCTTGCCTCAATCATGAAACTGCTGTCCACAATGCCCATTCCTTTTCGTTCCATCAATATTCCCAATCTGGCAAAATCGCGGCTAATGGCATTAAAGCAGCAATAGCATAATTCGGAGCCGTTATCTTTATCAAGGTGCCAATAAGCAGGGGCTTCCATGCCTATTTTTTTCCAAAGTTTTTCTGAGGCGTATTCCGCAGGAGACTTCCCGGTGGCTTGTCTCAAAACCATAGACAACATTTGAGTACTGCCACTCTGATATTTGAATTGTACACCGGGTTTATCAATTACCGGTGTACTTTGCATTACCGCATCCAAATCATCGCTATAGTAGGCCTTTGCCATAATGCTAAATGGATCTTTATACTTTTCGATCCAATCTAATCCGGCCGTCATGGTGCTTAGATGGCGCAGGGTCAATTCATTAGCGTAGGGTCCGGTGAGCCATGGTAAATAGGTTATGGCTTTATCATCCCAGCTCTTAATTTTACCATCCTGAATAGCAATCTGAACAAGCATTGTGATAATGCTTTTGGCCATGCTGAACGAATTGGAAGCAGTAGTATCACAATGCCCGTTGAAATAATGTTCGGCAATGATGCTATCGTTTCTGAGTACCAGGAAGGAACCGGTGTTGGTTTTAGACAGCATTTCATTTAATTCACTTGTGAGTTCTGATTTATTGTAATAAGCCGATTTGGGGATATTCAACACCAGATTTCCATTATCTACCTTCCTTAAATCAAAATCCTGTTTATCATAAAAGTTTGCAGAGTTTTTGCCTTTTAGGTATGTAAGTCTGATCCCTTTTAACAAATACCGGTATGGTGAACTATAAATAATGAGGATGAGTGCAGTAATGATCCCTGCAGCATAAAGAATTCTTTTGGTGAGTTTTTTCATAACAACATTCAATCTTACCAATAAATAACAAATAAAAAAAATATAGTTCACATAAATATATTACCTAATCTTTACAAGGGCAACAAACGCCCCATGAATTTGGTAACTTTGCTGCTTTGGCATTATGTCGGATCCACTAGAAAAAGAACTTAAGGCATTGCAGGAAGAATTGGCTGAATTTAGTGGTCAGTTGCTTGAAATAACCCGCGAGCTGCTCAAGGAGCGCGTGACAGAATATCCCATATTCATTGCTCATCAGTCTGATGTTTTCATTGGAGAAGTTATTATAGATTTGAAAGAATATGAAGTGCCTTTTTCATTAAGCGTGAGCACGATAGAAGAATTTGTGGAAACAGGATTAATTCAAAAAGATAAACTTATTGCATTCAGAGAAGCATTTGGAAACCCGATTAATAATATGTGTGTTTTTTGGGTGCATGGCGATAATGCCCGTTATATTTTATTTCCTTTTGCAGGCAGAAATACCGATAAAGACTCATGAAAACCGCTATAGATATTGTTATTCTAAACTACAATACGCGTGATTTGCTTGAACAGCTTTTGCCTAAAGTGATTTCGAGAAGTGAAGTTGAAGATGTGAGAATAGTGGTGGCGGATAACAATAGCAGCGATGGAAGTGCGGAGTTTGTTCAGCATAATTTTCCTGATATTGAATTAATAAAAATCCCTGAAAATTTGGGATATGCCGGTGGTTATAATTATTGTTTAAAAAACAGAATTGCTGATTATTTTGTGCTGCTGAACAGCGATGCTGAGCCCGAGCTGGGCTGGATTGATGCCTTAAAGGAACTTGCGTTAAGACAACCGAATCTTGGAGCAGCACAGCCGCACATTCTTGATTTTAAAATTCGAAATAAATTTGAATATGCCGGTGCAGCCGGTGGCTACATAGATCAATACGGATATCCGTTTTGCAGAGGCCGTATTTTTGGAAATTTAGAAATCAATAACGGGCAGTACGATGATGAACGTGAGGTTTTCTGGGCAACCGGGGCTGCATTGTTTATAAAGAGAACGGCATGGGAAAAAGCAGGTGGACTGGATGAAGTATTTTTTGCCCATATGGAGGAAATTGATTTGTGTTGGCGTTTGCAAAATCTGGGTTATGAAATTTGGTCATGTCCCAAGAGTAAGGTTTATCATATAGGTGGGGCAACGCTAAGCAATCAGAGTCCCCGAAAAACATACCTCAATTTCCGGAATAACTTGCTGATGCTGTATAAGAATCTGAATGTTCAGGTGCGGGATTCGGTCATATTTAAAAGGAAATTACTGGACGGACTTGCGGCCTGTTTTTTTATTTTACAGGGAAAAATAAATCACATTCCTCAAATCATTAAAGCCCACAGGGATTTTGAAAAAATGAAATTGAAATTAAAAGTGGGTGGAGATAATAAAAATCTGGCTGAACTTAAAGGTGTATTGCAGGCCGGGCTAGTATACTCGTATTTCATTAAGGGCAAAAAAACCTGGGATAAACTGGGGTTGTAAATAACCCTAATTTACTGGCTTCTGGGGTGAAATTTATGGATGGTATCGGCCAGATAGCTTCTGTCCAGGTGCGTGTAAATTTCTGTGGTGGTAATGCTTTCGTGGCCCAGCATTTCCTGCACTGCCCTTAGGTCTGCACCAGCTTCTACCAGGTGGGTTGCAAATGAGTGGCGAAAGGTATGCGGACTGATATTTTTGGAGATGCCGGTTTTGCCTGCCAGCGATTTAATGAGTAAAAAAACGGATTGTCTGCTGAGCTTGCTGCCGCGGCGGTTAAGAAAGACAATATCTCTGCTACCGGGTTGTATGTTCATGTGGCGGCGAATGGTATCGCGGTATAGGTTGATGTGCTTGAGTGCACGGCCACCGATGGGCACTAATCGTTCTTTATTTCCTTTGCCAATGACACGCAGGTAGGAATCATCCTGAAAAATATCGGTAGTTTTCAGGCCCACCAGTTCGCTCACCCGTAAACCGCAGCTATATAGTGTTTCGAGCATAGCTACATCGCGTTCACCTTCTGGTTTGCTTCGGTCTATGGCGGCAATCATACCGTCAATTTCCTGCGGGCTGAGCACCACAGGGAGTTTGCGGCCGGTTTTGGGAGGTTCCAGAAAATCGGCAGGACTTTCCTGGACTTCGTTTTGTAAAACCAAAAAGCGATAAAACCCCCGAATACCGCTAAGGATGCGTGCCTGGGATGTGGCGCTGAAGCCAATTTCGGCAAGCCAGGCAGAGAAAGCCGTCAGGTCTTGAAGGTTGAATGTTTCAGGGTGCCGGTTCATGCCCCGCAGTTCGCTCCATTTACGCAGGGCCTCTAAATCATGCAGGTAAGCTTCTATGCTGGGCTCAGCCAGCGATTTTTCGAGCAGGAGGTATTGTCGGAATTGTTTGAAATGACTATTCCAGTGGCCGCTCATGGTTTGAGTTTAACCTCGGCAGATTGCAGGATCTCTTTGGTGGCTGCATCCACAATCCACACCAGGGCATTGAGATTATCAGGTTTCCAATTGTAGCGGGGGGTAACGTAGTAGTGCTTTTCAAAAACACGGCCTTCTGTTAGTTCAGCCCTGAGCGTATCACCGGTTGTCGGGGTCATCAGTTTTCTAAGCACGTGCATGAATTTGTATTTGTAATTTTTCCCGTCTGCTGAGTCACTATCGGCCTGTTTGCCCACAATGTTATCTTCTGTAATCCCAATGTATATGAGATGTTTTGCATTTGTCTGCTGGCTTGTATGGTAATGTACTTTTATTTCCAGACGTCCTTTATTCTCGGCAAACAGCCATTTTGAATTGAGACCTATGTTTAAAGGTGAAATTTTGGATAAACGTCCGGATACTGTGCCTGCCCATGAGGTGACAGGAACAAAATAACTACCCCCAGCAGAAATCTGATCAATGATTCCATTTGGTAATCCATTGAGACTTCCCAGATTTGAAACAATGCCATCAGCATCGGCTGTTACCAGGGTATCATATCCTGCCCAAGGATTAGTTAATGTATTTCCGGGCGTCCAAGCCGGGTATAAAGCCAAAATGTTTACACGGCCGGGATTAGCACTTTGTATGTTTTTAGCAAGAATTGCAGCTTTTGGGCAATTACTGCAGTTTACACCGGTAATATCCATTAACATTACAACTTTAGGATTCGGAGCCGGAGCAGCAGCCATATAAACGGAATCCAGCAGGGGTTTTTCGGGGTCGGTGAAGCGCACGGGAGGTGGCTCTTCATCACAGGATATCAGAATAAGAGATGCCAGAAAGGGGATTAACAGTTTTGGTTTCATGTGTAGCCACGAAGTTAAGTAAACTTAAGCTGCATAAACAATAAGCCCGTATTTTTGTTACCTTACTATGATTAAAAAAGCTTTTCGTTTTTTTCTGTTTGGCGGCCTGATACTAGCCGTTCAGGGCTGTTTTTTTGCCAAAACAAAAACCGTAGATGCCAGCATGGTTAAACCAGCCCCCATTTCTTTTTACACCCTGAAATTAAAATCACTGGATGGTAAGGAGGAGTGGTCCATGGAGTCATTCAAAGGTAAAAAAGTGTTGATTGTAAACACCGCCAGCGAATGCGGCTACACCCCACAATATGAGGGATTACAGAAACTGCATGAAAAATATGGCGAAAAGTTATTCATCATTGGCTGCCCTTGTAATCAGTTTGGCGGACAGGAACCCGGTGATGCGGCCAAGATCAGTTCTTTCTGTCAGAAAAATTACGGAGTAACTTTTCGCATTAGCGAAAAACTGGATGTGCGCGGCGATGCCCAGCACGCGATGTATAAATGGCTGTGCAATAAGTCTCAAAACGGAGCTTTGGATGCGTCGGTAACCTGGAATTTTAATAAATTTTTGATAGACGAATCCGGTAATCTGGTTGCGTATTATCCGAGTCGTGTTAATCCTGATGATGCAGAATTGATTTCGGCTATTGAAAAATAACAACGCAATTCAGCGCTAACATCGTATTTTCGCGGAACTTTTCACAGTATGAGTATATTGGTTAATAAGCATTCCCGCGTTATAGTGCAGGGATTTACCGGAAACGAAGGAACGTTTCACGCAACACAAATGATTGAATATGGCACCCAACTGGTGGGTGGTGTAACGCCCGGAAAAGGGGGAAGCACACATCTTGACAGGCCTGTTTTCAATACTGTTGAGCAAGCCGTTAAAGATGCCGGTGCCGACGTTAGTATCATTTTTGTACCACCTGCATTTGCTGCGGACGCCATCATGGAGTCTGCCGATGCCGGAATAAAGGTTATTGTTGCCATAACCGAGGGGATACCCACCCGCGATATGGTGAAAGTGAAGCGATATCTGGAAGGGAAAAAATCCACATTGATTGGGCCAAACTGCCCGGGAATTATTACTCCCGAAGAAGCCAAAATTGGCATCATGCCCGGATTTATTTTCAAAAAAGGGAATATTGGTGTTGTTTCAAAAAGTGGAACACTTACCTATGAAGCGGTAGATCAGCTTACCAAATTAGGTTTGGGACAGAGCACTGCCATCGGTATCGGTGGAGATCCTATTATTGGCACTACCACCAAAGAAGCGGTGGAATTGTTTATGAATGATCCCGAAACAGCAGGTATAGTAATGATTGGTGAAATCGGCGGTGGTATGGAAGCAGAAGCTGCCCGCTGGATTCAGGCAAATGGAACCAAGCCAGTAGTTGGTTTTATCGCCGGTCAAACAGCTCCCCCCGGCCGCAGAATGGGTCATGCAGGGGCTATTGTGGGTGGCAAAGACGACACAGCTGCCGCTAAAATGGCCATCATGTCCGAATGTGGTATCCACGTGGTGGCAAGCCCTGCTGAAATCGGTCAGCGCATGAAAGAAGTAATTTAATCATTCAGGCATAAATGAAAACGGCTGCAAAATTTTTGCAGCCGTTTTTTTGTGCGTAGCAGTTACTTATTTTTTGGTTAAATCTACTTCGGTAACTCCCGTATGTGATGCGGCGTTCCAGTCGAAGAAATTTTCAGCAAGTGCAGTATTGGTTGTAAACTGACCGATGGTATAAGTGATTTCAGTACCGTTTTTATAATGCTGAATCATGCGCTGTATTTTACTTGTTGATTTGTCTATTTCCAGTTTAATATAGCTGTAATTAACCTTCTTTTTTGAAACCATTTTTACCACTTCATATGTTTTTCCGTCTCTGACGGTGGGTCCTTCATAGACACTTTTAAAATCTTTGTTGTATATGGTGAAAATTTCATTGGGCGTGATGGAGTTGTCCTTTGCTTTGTAAACTTCTTTGGTTACTTCGTTATCTTCTTTATTGAAGGTCCAAATAAATTTGCCGTTGCACAAGATTTCCTGTCCGGCATAATCGAGTTTATACTTGGTGCCTTTAATCCACACAGTTCCATTGCTGCTGGTGCTTTTACCCTGGCCGGATGTAGTTGTAATGGTGAAGGTGCTTTTTATGGAAGTATAGCTTTTATAAAGCTTGCTGACCTTGTTAAGGATGCTGGTGGCTTTAGGATCGTTTGCCTTTGGGTTGCCGGGACCTGGGTCACTTTGAGCGTGAGTGTTTATTACACAAAACAGCGATAAACCAAACAGTAGGGTGCGGATATTCATAAAAGGTGCAAATCTACTACAGGTTATTCAAAAACTGTTCCAAGCTCATTTCATCGGGAATGCGCACCTCCCGGGCTTTACTTCCCAGGTTCGGGCCAACCACACCTGCATCTTCCAGCTGGTCCATCAGTCTGCCGGCGCGGCTGTAGCCAATTTTTAATCTGCGCTGTATCAAACTGGTGCTGCCAATCTGGTTTTGTACTACCACGCGGGCGGCGTCTTCAAACAGATCATCCCGTTCATTGGGGTCGAAACTTTCACCTCCGCGGCCCTCGCCCGATTCATCTTTCACTTCGGGTAATATGAAGGCAGTGGAGTATGCACGTTGTTCACCAATGTATTCTACAATGCGCTCAACTTCCGGTGTGTCAACAAACGGGCACTGCAGTCGTATCATTTCGTTGCCACCACTGTAGAGCATATCACCTTTACCAATGAGCTGGTCGGCACCGTTGGCATCCAGAATCGTGCGGCTGTCAATTTTACTGGTTACGCGAAATGCGATGCGGGCCGGGAAGTTGGCTTTAATCATACCGGTGATGACATTCACGCTGGGGCGCTGTGTAGCCAGAATAAGGTGAATGCCAATGGCTCTTGCCAGCTGTGCTATCCGGGCAATGGGTGTTTCAATTTCCTTACCCGCCGTCATCATCAAATCAGCTACCTCATCAATCACCACCACAATGTAGGGTAGGAATTTATGCCCGTTTTGCGGATTCAGTTTACGTTCTAGAAAGCGGGCATTGTATTCCACAATGTTGCGCACCATGGCATCCTGCAATAGTTTGTAGCGGTTATCCATTTCCACGCAGAGACTGTTAAGGGTGTTAATTACTTTGGTGTTATCGGTGATAATCGCTTCGCCGTCACCGGGCAATTTGGCCAGAAAATGCCGCTCTATTTTGTTGTAGAGGGTGAGTTCCACCTTTTTGGGGTCAACCAGCACAAACTTGATATAGGCAGGGTGTTTTTTGTAGAGCAACGAAACCAGAATGGCATTAAGCCCCACGGATTTACCCTGCCCGGTGGCCCCCGCCATCAGCAGGTGGGGCATTTTGGCCAGATCGGTAACAAAGATTTCGTTGCTGATGGTTTTTCCCAAGGCCACAGGCAGCTGCATATCGGCCTCCTGGAATTTTTTACTTGCCAGCACGCCTTTCATGGGGACCATTTCGGGGTTTTTATTGGGAACCTCAATGCCTATGGTGCCTTTTCCGGGTATAGGTGCGATAATGCGGATACCTAGTGCCGCGAGACTCAAGGCAATATCATCTTCCAGGTTTTTAATTTTCGATATTTTGACGCCGGGAGCAGGAATGATTTCATACAGCGTAACCGTGGGACCTACGCTGGCCATGATTTTTGATATGCCAATGTTATAGTTTTTCAGCGTATCGATAATCATGGTTTTGCTACTCTCAATCTCATTCATATCAATTTCCTGCTTTTTACTGCCGTAATCATTCAGTAAATCAAGAGTTGGGTGACGATATTCCCTGAGTTCCAGGGTGGGGTCGTAGGTAGTGTCTATTCCAAAGTGCGTTGCTGTGGTTTCGCCCTGATTTTCCTCCACAAATTCATCCGGATCATCTGTCTTTACCTCTATCTGGAAGTTTTCATCGCCACCCAGTTCAATTACCTGGGGTTTGGGTTCCGGTTCGGTTTCGGTCACTGGTTCCGGTTGAGTTACAACAACAGGTGTTTCGTTCTTTATTTTAAGTTCAATGGGAGGCAATTCCGCCACATCTACCGGTTGATAATCATCGTCTTCTTCCTCATCAACAAAAACAATATCGGGATCAGTTTCCGGTTGAATGGCTTCAACATCGTCATCAGCGTCGTCTTCAATAATCTTTGCCCCTGAAATTTGTTCTTCTTCAACAACCGCCTCCATTTCAGGAGATTTGGAAGGCAATTTTATTCTGTCAAAAGGATTCAAATTGAGGAACAGCATTACATAAACAACGGCATAGGATATCAGAAAAATGAGTGAACCCGGCCAGCCGATGATGTGGTTTAGTTTGTCTATGCCAAAATAGCCAAAAGTTCCGCCCAGCAAGGGAAACCAAGGGTGAAAAATAAAACCGAGGGTTAGACTGAACCAGGCGGTAAATAGTATGGTGTGAATGGCGATTCGGAGCAGAGAGAAGGGTCTGTAGCCAAAGAGCAGAAACAATCCCGATAAGGCAATGTAGGGAAGGAGTGCAAATGCGGCCAACCCAAAACCGTTGTGGATGAAGTAATAGCCAAGTCGCGCACCCAGCAGTCCCATGGCATTCTCAACCTTACCATGATTGGCTTTGAAAAGTTTCCAGTCGCCACCGGCCAGAAAATCCTGGTCTGATTTCCATGAGAAGAAGAACGAAACAAAGCTTATGAGCAGCACAGCTGTCAATACCAGCAACAGAAAGCCGAATACTTTTCGTGCCTGCTCGTTTTTGAGGGTGGCAATGTCTGCAACCTGCTTGCGGTCTATAGGAGCAGCATTCGTGCCCTTATCAGACCTATCGAAATCTTCGGTTTTTTGTTTATCCTGTTTTTTAGCCGGCATGGGTAGATTGCGAAGATAAAACAGTGCCAATGTCATGGCCTGTAGAGTTATTAACGCGGGAAAAGGGTGTTTATTATAGTGGAGACCTACACCTTCACTGTGAGACCTTCATGGGCAAGCATTGCATCATTAAACTGCTCTTGTGCTTCTGATAGTAAATCGTCTGTCTGATGATAACGGCTGCTGAAATGACCAATCATTAGTTTACCTACACCGGCTTTGGCCGCAATAAGCCCGGCCTGCTTCGATGTGGTGTGGTGGGTTTCTGTGGCCCTTTCCAGCAAATCGTGAAGGAAAGTAGCTTCGTGATAGAGGAGGTTGCAGCCCTGAATGTGTGGCACTATGCTTTCATCGTAGATGGTATCGGATATATATGCATAGCTGCGATTTGGATTGCCGGGCAGGGTGAGTAAGGTGTTTGGAACGATACTGCCATCTTCTTTTTGCCAATCATCACCCCATTTTAATGCTTCATACCATTCCACAGGTACACACATTTGCTCGCACACGGGCGCGTTCAGTCGTAGTTCCGGGCCCTGTTCACGAATGATAAAACCGGTGCATGCAATACGGTGTTTCAGGGGGACTGTGCTTAGACTCCATTTTCTATTGGCAAGCACTGTTTCTGCCTTGCCGGGATTGGTATGAATGTACTCTATTTCAAAAGTCACCCTCGATTCAGTGGTATTTATAATGGTATCCAGCAGGTTTTTTAGGGCTGCCGGTCCAACAATGGTTAGTTTTTCAGACCTGCCAAAGAGTGACATACTGCTGATGAGACCCGGTAATCCATAAAAATGATCACCATGCAAGTGGGTGATAAGAATGTAGCGAATGCGCTGCATGCGCAAACCCAGCCGCACCAACTGATGTTGCGTGCCTTCTCCGCAATCAATGAGGAAATAATCCCCTTCCAGCCGCACCAGCTGGCTGCTGGGGAAGCGGGTTTTGGTAGGGGAGGCAGACGAAGTGCCTAAAACAGTTACCTCGAAGGAACGGTGCATGCGTAACCAAATATACAACAAATTACAGTGTTACCCCCAATATCATCGACTGATTTTTGGAGTTCTTATAAATTTCTGAGAACAACCCCAAGCGCATTTTTTGCATCTTCTATGGTAATTTGGTTGATACAGGGATTGTCGGGGTGAATGCAGTGAACCTGGTCGCAAGGATTGCAAGGCAGAATTTTATGTATAACCAGAGATTGGGGGTGTTGCGGGTAAAACACATTTTTGACCCCGGGTCCAAAAAAGGACAAAGACCGAACGCCCATGGCGTCGGCAATCTGTAGTGGGCCACTTTCGTTTCCCACGAACGCATGCGCTTTTGATATCAGTGAAGCCAGTTCTGTGATGCTCAGTTTCTCTGTGGCTGTGATGGCAGGCGTTTCCATCATGCTTGTTATCGCTTGTATTTGGGGCAGTTCTTCGGGTGTGCCCACAAAAATGCTTTGGAGATTAAAACGCTTGTATGCATAATCCGCCAGGGCCGCAAAATGGGTTGCAGGCCAACGACGAAGGGCTTTTCGCGCCCCGGTGTGGTACACAATGAATTTTTCTGCACCGCTTTTCTCAAGATAGGCAGAAACTGTGGTTTCATCCGATTCGTTAACAGCAATATAGGGTTTGTGCATGGGCATTTCACCCAGCACAGGTGCTACAATGCGGTAATTGGTAATGGTTTCGTGGGGTTGATTGCCGCGTTGTAAAAAACGCACCCAGCCACGGTCCAGTCGATAGCCGGGCAGGTAGCGAAAGGTTCTGAAAAGTGTTTTCCAGGTTCCCCGAAGTTCTATGTGCAGGTCATAGCGGCCTTTCCAGCTTTCTATGCTGGATGAAATGCAGTCCAGATTGGTATCGTATTTAACCAACGGAACATTTTGGGGTTTGGTGATTAGTTCAATGTATGCCTGGGGAAATCTGGCCCTTAACATCGAGAATACATGGGTGGCAGTTACCAGATCGCCCAACTCATCCCATTTGATGATAAGTATTTTCTCAGGATTTATATTTGACGGGCGTTTACCGGCATTCACCATCCGCGAAAGCAGCATGTTGAAGAAGTAGAGCCATTTTTCGCTGTTTGCCGTCAAGGTCTTGCAGGGTTTAAGGGATAGATAACAGGCCTGGAAGGCGAGGCATCTGATTCAATGGGCGCAAACTGCAGACTGAGCAGGTATAATCCATCCGGTGTGTTTTCGGGTACCACAATCAGTTCGGTGATGGAGGCGTGCATTCTTGGATTTGCAGGATACTGCCACCACACATGGTGCGATGCGAGTGCGCCTTCGTCTTCCTCGCGGTCAATGCTGGGCAAGTCGGTGAGTATATGTTGATATCCGGCATCAACCAGCAGTTGTATGGCAGCGGGTTCAAAGTAGCAGGGGTTGGTACCGCTCCAGTTTTTACCGCGGATCTCTGAAATATTGTTGGTTCGGATAATGACGGCCGGGGTTCTCTGCAAAGCCAGTTTTTTAAGTTCTGTCGCGGTTATTATCCAATCCTCCCCTTGTTTTTCGGGTGTAGCACTGATGAGGCATGCTGCCAGTATTCCGGGTTGTATCAGTTTGTTGACGCTGTTTCTTTCGCGGGTGATGTGGCCAATACACTCGGTGTGGGTTCCGTTGCCATGCGCACAAAATTGAATGACTTCGCAATTAGCGCCGCTGCCGGCGGCCACGCTACCCACAAAATCGCCCACGCGTATGGGTTCTATGTTGGCAGGCGGAATATGAAATGCAAGGGCATTGTCGCCGTTTGGTCCGAACCCTTGGCTAAGGTCAATGCCGTTGGTGAGGTAGGCGGTGTAACTGTCTCCGTCAATGCTGCAATGCAGAAGCATAGGGCAAAGGTACATAAGGTTTTGGGTTATTCGAATCCTCCGGGGTCGGGTTGGGGCGCACTCTCATAGCCCAGGGTTTCAACCCTGGGCTATGAGGGTTTCGGCATGCTCCTACCCCTGCAACCGCGTCGCCTGTTTCAACAGCAGCATGTAGGTGGTGTGTGAAATTTCATACGCCCCAAATTGTTTGATGTGGGGATTCAGATATTGGGTATCCAATAGCATGAAATCTTTTTCACGCAAAAAATCCACCAGATACAAAAGCGCCAGTTTGCTGGCATCTGTGTGCGTGTGAAACATGCTCTCGCCGAAAAAGGCCTTGCCAATCGCCACGCCATACAGTCCGCCAACCAGTTCGTCATTCAGGCGGGTTTCAAAGCTGTGGGCAAAACCTGCCTGATGCAGCCCAATGTATGCCTCGATAATTTCTTCCGAAATCCAGGTATCATCCGCTCTGCGGCTGGCACACTGACGGATCACTTCTTCAAAATCTCTGTTAATGCTGAAGGTGAACTTTCCACTGCGATATAATCTTTTAAGATTTTTTGAAGCTTTAAACCGCTCATCCAATGGTATGATGCCTCTGTTTTTGGGTGTGTGCCAGTAAATTTCATTGTTGTCGTCCGGGTGTGCCATGGGGAATGCTCCCGACATGTAGGCGGACAATAAAATCTCCGGCGACAAAAACATGTGGCAAATTTCGCAAGAATACGGGAGTTCTGTACTTTTTTTGCGGACAATGAGCAAAGGGAAGCTGCAAAAGTTTGCAGAATTTGATGCGTTTGATAATACGCTGGATTTTAATGCCGACACAAAAGGCCGGTGGCATGAGATTTTTGGAAATCAAAATCCCATCGTGCTGGAACTGGCCTGTGGTAAAGGTGATTATACGGTCGGCCTTGCCAAACGCAATCCTAATATCAATTATGTGGGTATCGATATCAAGGGGAATCGTCTGTGGCGCGGTGCCAAAACTGCTGTGGAAGAGGGGTTGAATAATGTTCGGTTTTTGCGCATACAGATAGATTTTATTGAAAAACACTTCGAAAAAAATGAGGTTTCCGGCATTTGGATAACCTTTCCCGATCCGCAACCTGCCAAAGCGCGTAAGCGTTTAACTTCAAGCAGGTTTTTGGCCCATTACCGTAATATTTGCAAAGCCGATGCGCAGATTAACCTTAAAACCGACAGCGATTTGTTTTATGAGAGTACGCTGGAAACTGTTGCAGAAGAAGGATTGACGCTGCTTGAAAATATTGAAAATGTGTATGCACAGCCCTGTGCTCCGGAGCTCAAGGAAATACAGACTTTTTATGAAAATATGTGGCTGGCGGAAGGGCGGACCATCAAATATTTGCGGTTTTTATTGAATCGTTCATAGCTCACAAATCATTTAAACACTAGAATTAGGGTATAAAACAATAGGGTTTAACAGTATATACGGTCAGCAAAGATTATTTTTGCGGCAGAAATTGTGAGTATGAGTGCTGTAAACAATCAAAATATTACCATAGCCTATGGTGACGGTATCGGGCCGGAGATTATGGACGCCACCCTTCGTATTTTAAAAGCGGCTGAAGCCAGACTGGATTACGATGTGATAGAGGTAGGTGAGAAACAATACCTTTCCGGAAATACCAGCGGTATTAGTGATGAGGCCTGGGCAATACTGAAAAGAAATAAAGTTTTATTAAAGTCGCCTATTACTACCCCTCAGGGCGGCGGATATAAAAGTTTGAATGTGACCATGCGGAAAATGCTGGGTATGTACAGCAATGTAAGGCCCTCTCGCAGCTATGCACCTTATGTTAGTACCAATTTCCCCAGTATCGATATGGTTATTGTGAGGGAAAATGAGGAAGATTTGTATGCCGGAATTGAATATCAGCAAACACCGGAAGTGGTGCATACCATAAAGCTTATCACCCGCAGCGGTTCTGAAAAAATCATCAGATACGCTTTTGAATATGCCCGGGTTAATGGCCGCAAAAAGGTCACCTGCATGACCAAAGACAATATCATGAAGCATACCGATGGTATGTTTCATCAGTTGTTTAATGAGATAGCTGCCGAATATTCTGAAATACAATCTGAACACTATATTATTGACATTGGTGCAGCCCGCATCGCTGCTGATCCCCAGCGTTTTGATGTGATAGTAACCCTTAATTTATACGGTGACATTATCAGTGATATAGCTGCTGAAGTTTCAGGCAGTGTGGGACTTTGTGGCAGTGCCAATATTGGCGATGATTTTGCCATGTTTGAGGCCATCCACGGTTCGGCCCCGGATATTGCAGGAAAAAACATGGCTAACCCCAGCGGATTGATTAATGCGGCTTGCCAGATGCTGCAGCATCTGGGCCAAAGTGATGTGGCTGCAAAAATAGAAAACGCCTTGCTGAAAACGCTGGAAGATGGAATACATACCGGCGAGATTTATAAAGATGGGCTGAGTGTGGAGAAAGCCGGTACCCGCGAGTTTGCCGATGCTATCATAGCGCGCTTGGGACACAAGCCACAACATTTCAAACCCATCGAAAACGAACAGTCTCAGACCGTAAATATTAGGGTAAGTCCTCAGGCACCAGCCCAGATGACGCAGGTGGGTGTGGATGTGTATGTGCATGCAGATATGACAAATGGTCCTTCGGAGCTGGTAGAGAAATTGAAATCTGCGTGCGAAGGCATTCTGAAGCTCAAGATTGTAACAAACCGTGGTTTGGTGGTTTATCCCAAGGCATTGTCAGAGAGCATGCTTACCGATCAGAGCCGCTGCAGGTTTGTTCAGGACCTGGATTACAGCCCCATCAGTCAGCAACAGGTAGTGGATTTGCTGGTGGCGTTAAATAATGCCGGGCTGGTGATTAACAAGACCGAAGGTTTGTATTTTATGAATGGCAAGCGTGCGTTCAGTCTCGCACAGGGAGAGTAACCTTAGTATATTCCTTTGTGCGCCCCCGCCGGGGTCGGGGGCTTTGATAACTTTACAGAAGTTGTCGAAGCTGAGCGGTTTACGGAAACTTCGGAAACTTTTGAAAATCGGGTTTGCGTTTCTCCAGAAACGCGTGCTTGCCTTCCTGCGCCTCCTCGGTAAGGTAATATAGCAATGTAGCATCGCCGGCCAGTTCCATCAAACCGGCCTGTCCGTCCAGTTCGGCGTTGAACGCGCGCTTGAGCATGCGTATGGCCATTGGGCTGCGCTCCAAAATGGTGTTGCACCAATCTATGGTTTCGTCCTCCAGTTGTGCCAAAGGAACCACTTTGTTTACCAAACCCATTTTTTCGCATTCATCTGCAGTGTACTGTCGGCACAAAAACCAGATTTCACGCGCTTTTTTCTGTCCCACGTGGCGGGCCAGGTAGCTGCTGCCAAAGCCACCATCGAAGCTGCCTACTTTGGGGCCTGTCTGTCCAAATTTGGCATGGTCTGCGGCAATGGTGAGGTCGCACACCACATGCAGTACATGGCCGCCGCCAATGGCATAGCCGTTTACCATAGCTATCACGGGCTTGGGCAGCGAACGGATTTTCTTGTGCAGATCCAGCACATTGAGACGTGGTATTCCATCTTCTCCCACATAACCACCAATCCCTTTCACGTTCTGGTCGCCGCCGCTACAGAAAGCTTTGTCTCCCACGCCGGTAAGTATGACCACGCCAATATCCTGCCGCTCGCGGCAGATATCAAACGCATCGAGCATATCCATCACGGTTTGCGGCCGGAAAGCATTGTATACCTGAGGGCGGTTGATGCTAACCTTGGCGATGCCATTGTATTGTTCAAACAGAATGTCGGAATATTCCTTAATCGGTTTCCAGGTGCGGGTGGTTGTCATGTTGGTGCAAAGTTACCGCCAAAATGGAAATTCTATTGAAAAACCAGTCCGAATTGCATGCCTGTATATCGGGGGCCCTGATTGTCCTTAAACAACATGCTTGTGTTGTAACGGAAATAAATGCCCATGTTGTTGTAGCTAGCCTGCACAAACGGAGTAATCAGGAAGTCATTCATGTTGAAATCATCAAAATCTTTGGTGGTTTTATTATTGTCGAATTTCACTTTGGTATAGGTTCTTAACCGGTATCCTGCGACTATTCCAGCCCGAATGCTAAAACCTTCATCGGCATCCTTCGCGTCAGACTGGTAACCAAAGCTGAGGGGTACACCGATATAATCTACCACCACTTTGCTTTTGGTGGAATTGTTTCCCGAATCCAGTGCTGTATTAAATATCGGCTGATTCGGAAGCAATCTCACATTGCTGTTGGAAAAGCGGTAATTTAAAATTTCATACTGAAATCCGGTCCATAAGCGCCAATTGCCTGAAAAGGTTTTAATGCCCCATTGGTTGTTAAATCCTATGTGCATGGAACTGTTGTTTTTCAGTTCCGGAAATTCTGGACCGATGCCTGTAATATTTTCACGTTGTAAGGTGGCAAATCCTAGTTGAATTCCGCCTTCGGAAATGACTACCGGAGATTTTTTATTTTTCTTTTTGGGTGATGGGTAAAGGGTGTCATTTTCTATGATTACAATGCTCCTGTTGGGCCAAATACTGATGATGGAATTAATGGAATCCTTTGTGATATTAATGTCCAGAGAATCACTGATGAAGTTTCCATCTATATCCACCCGCAAACTGTCAATGCTGATGCGCTTAATGGTTTTGGTTTCGGGGATTTTTCCGGCACTGTCTTTTTTGGTTTTTACTACTTTTTCAACAATAATATGGTCTTTTTTTGGGGTGTTTTGCCCATAAAAGGTGTTGATGTAAAAGCTGCTGAATATGATTAGCAGTGTGGAAATGATCGGTGTGTTAATTTTCATGATACGTGGCATAATTAGCAGGTGTATAAATTTGAATATTGATATTGGGTAAACGATCTTTTGATTTTAATGTTTTAATTTTTATTTCCGGCAGTTGCAGATTGGCCAGCATGGTTCTCCCTGTTCTGAAAAGCTGATAATAAAGACTTCTTTTTTTTCGGATTGTGGCAGGCGTTGTTTGTTGCGAATAAATGGTAATTCTGTACTCGGTTTCTTCTGTGGTTAGCTCTCTGAATCGTACTTCCCGGGGCGAGATTGCCGCAAGTGACATTATGCTTTTATCAGGTTTTTGCGAAGTAGGAATAAATGAAGTGTCGGGCGCTACAGCATTCGTTTGAATTGGTTTTCGTTCAGTTATTATGGTTGCATTTATTGCTACGGCAGGCGTTTTCTGGGAGTTTTTTTCTTCCATTACTGCCGGTGGTTTAACTGGATTTGAAATTCTAGAAATTATACTTTTATTGGCTGTGTTGTTATATGAGCGGAAATAATAAACCCCAATTCCCGAGATGATAAGAACCATAGCTGATGCCGCTATGGGCTTTAGAAACAGGTAAAAGCGATTGTTGCTGTTAGGAATGTTGTATAAAGCTATTTTATCGGGGAAATGAACAGCATCGTCTTTTTGCAGGTAGGTATTTTTCAGCAGTTTGTATTCTTTTTTAAGATTCGCATCGGAGTTGATGAGGGCCAATGCGGAAGTTTTCTCTTTTTCAGACAGATTGCCTTCCAGCAAATCAAAGATGAGCATACTATGTTCTTCACTTAGTGGTTTCATATCACCCCCTCCATGCTGCCCAAGTAGCTTTTTAATGTTTGCCTTGCCCTAAAAATGTATACTTTCACCTGCGATTCATTCAATCCGGTAATGCTGCCAATTTCTTCATACGAATATCCCTCATAATCGCGCAGTAAAATAACGGTACGCTGAATATCAGGGAGGGTTTCAAGTGCTTTGTTAATGAGTTCTTTGAGCCCTTTGTACTCTGCAGAAGGTGCTGTCTTCTGCATGGCGGATTCATTGGTGATGGGCATCATTTTTTTATTTCTCCTCCAGTAGTCGGCCATGAGATGATAGGCAATAGTGAACAGGTAGTTTTTTGATTTTGCGGCATCCACTTTGTTGCGGTGCAACCATAGTTTTTCAAAACTGCTTTGTACAATTTCTTTGGCTTCATCTTGGTCTTTCAGGTTTTTCAGGGCGAATTGGTACAGTCCATCACTGAATGCTTTTATGCATTGTTGATACTGCTCCTCATTCATTCCGGTTGTCATTATTACGGTTTCACCAGACAAATTGTTACATTATCTTTGAAAAAATTATGCCGAAGTGGTTTGAAAGCTGGTTTGATTCGGAATTTTATCATCTGTTGTACAATAACAGGGATGAGTCAGAGGCAGCACGTTTCATTCAAAATCTGTGTGTCTTTCTGAAGCTTCCCAAAGGATCAGCAATAGCGGATATAGCATGCGGAAAGGGTCGTCATAGCCGGGTGCTTGCGTCGCTGGGTTTTCGTGTTACCGGTCTTGATATCAGCCCTGCCAGTATTGAATACGCCCGTTCTATAGCCGGACCCGATGAGCATTATGATGTTCACGACATGCGGGAAGTTTTTCCTGTGAAAGATTTGGATGTAGCCATGAACCTCTTCACCAGTTTTGGATATTTCGATGATGATGAGGAGGATCGGGTTTGTTTGAGCAATGTGCATCACGCCCTAAAACCTACCGGTATGTTTGTTCAGGATTACCTAAACCCAGTTTACACCCTCCAGAATTTAAAAGCTGAGGAATCAGTAGACCGCGGACAGGTCAGTTTTTCCATACAGCGCTATGTAGAGGATGGTTTTATTAGAAAAGATATTCAAGTGTCACAAGGTCAGGAGCTGCAACAGTTCCAGGAGAGCGTGAAAATTTACCCGCTCGAAAAACTAAAACAGTTACACGAACAGGCTGGATTCCGGGTGTTGCTTGTATTCGGCGATTATTCTTTGAATGCATTTAATGAAAAATCATCACCGCGTATTATTCTTGTATCAGAAAAGCCATAAGCACAATGTTTCAGTTCGACTCAACGCTCTTTAAACTAATCAATCAAACCCTGTCTGCCGGCTGGCTGGACGGGTTTATGGTTTTTTGCAGTTCAAAGGAGGGCTGGCTTCCATTGTATGCTTTACTCATTTTTCTGTTCTTCATCAAACAACCTTGGAAACTGGGACTGAGCCGTGTGCTGCTGATGGTGGCCGCATTTGGTATCTCGGATAGCTTTACGTCTAAAGTAATGAAGCCGTATTTCAAAAGGCAGCGGCCTTACATGCTGGAGTCTAATCATGCCCGGCTGCCCGAAACACCTCATGATAAACGCACTCAATTTATTGAGGATAACCGCACCAATTATGGTTTTGTGAGCAGCCACGCCTCCAATTTTTTTGCTATTATGCTGCTAGCTGCCCTTTTGCTGGATTACAAAGGGTACAAGAAACTACTGCTATTGATGATTGCATTTCTGGTGGCCTATTCTCGGGTCTACTTAGGCAAGCATTATCCATTGGATGTGTTTTGCGGTGGACTAGTCGGTTGTGGCATTGCAGCAGGTTTGTTTGCTATCTATCAGAGATTGGTTTTGCCCCGATTCGCGGGTTAACCAACTCTGCCGAACAGCATTTATCTTCGCGGCATGGCTTACGAATTTATTTTGGTAGAACCACAGGTGACACCCTGGGTAGCGCTAATACGGTTAAACCGTCCCAAAGAATATAATGCCCTGAACCTACAGTTAATGGGTGAAGTACGAGATGCCCTCAAGGAACTGGATGCTGATGAGCAGGTGCGTGCGATTGTGATTACGGGCAACGACAAGGCATTTGCAGCCGGTGCTGACATTAAGCAAATGGCAGGTAAATCTGCTATAGACATGTTACAGATAGATCAATTCAGCACCTGGGACGCCATACGTCGCACTAAAAAGCCCATCATTGCGGCCGTAAGCGGTTTTGCGCTGGGCGGCGGCTGCGAACTTGTGATGCATTGCGATATGGTGGTGGCTTCAGAAACAGCACAGTTTGGACAACCCGAAATCAATATTGGCGTGATGCCCGGTGCCGGTGGAACTCAGCGTCTTACCCGCGCCGTAGGCAAGGTGAGGGCCATGGAAATGGTGCTCACGGGTAAATTCATCACTGCAGAGGAAGCCAGAGAGGCCGGACTCATCAATAAAGTGGTACCTGTGGCGCTGTATCTGGATGAAGCCATTAAAATGGCTTCGGCAGTAGCCGAAAAATCACCCATCGCTGTACAGCTCGCCAAAGAAAGCGTTTTAAAAGCGTTTGATACCCACCTGCAGGAAGGTTTGTATTTTGAGAGAAAGAATTTCTATATGCTCTTCGCCACCGAAGATCAGAAGGAGGGTATGAATGCTTTTGTGGAAAAGCGAAAGGCTGATTTTAAGGGTAAGTAATAAGCAAAAGGTATATTAAACAAAAAACCCGGCTGATGCCGGGTTTTTTGTTTGATGGTGTTTTATCAATGATTATTTAACGTCGCACTTAGACGAGTTAACTATCATGTATTCTGAGCCAACTTTTTTCCAAAGGATGGCAGCAACCATGGTGTTTGAAGGAGTAAATACATCCCAACGCTTAAACTGGGTGTAACGAGAAGCCAGAGCAGGAAGTTCCCAAGTGAAGTTTTGAGAGCCTTCAACTTCTTTTCCAGCAGAAGGGCTAACCATAACAGCAGAAGGAGAGTACAAGCTGGTAGGCATAGCAGCAGTTCCGAAGGCAGTTGCTCTCACGATATTCTTGTGGTCGGTGATTCCACCGGGAGCACCTGACTGGATTGCTGTAACTGATTTTTCACACAGAATCAGTGAAATGTAGTATTCGTCGTTGTTAGCAAGGAATGACTTTACTTTGTAATCGATCTTGATGTTGTTTCCTGAAGCAGCAGCTTTTACTGCGATACCGGCCACGGGGGCAGTCGCTTTGAAAGTGTTTGCAGCAGTTATCATTTGTGCGCTTGAAGGTGTGTTGTCCCACTGGCCGTTACCGTCTGCATCGCTGAGGTTCAGGTTGTTGGCATTGAACTCAGGAATGCTTCCTGTGGGCTTATTCTTGAGGTAAAGTTCAATAGAGAAAGGAGCTATGAACGCGGTGTCTTTTTTGGCACCACCTGGAGTGTAAGGATTAGTAAGAGCTGAAGAACCACTGATGTGAAGGTCAAGACCTACAACGTTTGGGTTGTCGAGGGTGCCTTTAAAAGCAGGTCCGCCGTTTACACCGCATGGTCCGCACCAGGTCGCAGTTTTGTAGATAATGACAGTGTTTTGAACGTTCTCTACGGTTAAAGCACCACTAGCACCAGAGCCATCATCGGTAGTTTTCTTTTTGCAGGCAACAGTCAGGGTAAGCGCCAAAGCTGAAGCCACGAATAATAATTTTTTCATTTTTTTATTAGTTATAGTATGAATAGGTTTCGAATTAAGGGATTGTTAGGGAGATTTTCAATAAATTTGGTTAAAATATTTTTATCCCGACCGAATTTTTGACGGGAAAATGATTCCAAACAACCTCCGCAGCTTTTGGCTGAAATTGAAGTTAGTTAAAGTGATAATCGGTTTATTGTAGGATTTTGTCGTGAATGGAATAGGTTGTAAGCATCACATTATACCTTTGCTCCATGCGTGGTGTTATTGCCAGACAAAGTCTTTGGGCATCGGTCATTAATTATGCCGGCAGTGCCGTGGGTTTGTTTACCACATTTTACCTATTTCCGCTGGTCTACACCGTGGAAGAAAATGGCATCATCCGCATGTTCATAGAACTGGGTGCCTTGCTGGCGGGTGTTGCTCAATTGGGAACCGGTTATTCTATCTGGAAGTTTTTCCCGCGTTTTAAAAATGAGGAGAAAGGCCACCATGGCGTAGGTTTCTGGCTGTTGCTCATCCCATTTGCCGGTTTTTTACTGGTTTCCCTGGCCCTTTTATTCTTTCAGCCACAGGTGGTATCCTATCTGGAAATTAATTCCGCTGCCTTCTTGAATTATTATTATCTGCTTATCCCTTTCATTTTCTTTTTCAGTTACAATACGGTGCTGGAGGTTTTTTCAGCGTCACTCAGCAATATTCTTTTTTCCAGCTTTATCCGCGAGAACGTGGTCAGAATTATGCTGGGGCTCATCGGTTTTGTGTTTTACCTCAGCTGGATTGATTTCGATACCGCCGTAAAGCTCACACCCGCAGTTTACGCACTCGCCGCCTTCCTGAATTTGTGGTTTGTGTTGCGCATTACCCGCCTGTCTTTTCGTCCCGATTTTGGACACATTGCAGCTCAATCCGGCATGAAAAAGGAGTTTTCCGTATACACGGGCTATCTTTTTCTCACTTATACGGCCAATTTGTTTATTCAGCGTCTGGATTTTGTGATGATCAGTGGCCTAGATGGTTTGGTGGCTACCGGCGTTTATTCCATTGCAGTGAATATGGCGGTGATTATAGAAATACCCACACGCAGCATTCTGCAGATTTCAAATCCCGTGCTTTCTGATGCCATGCACCGAGGTGACAAACAGGAAATGCAACGTCTTTATCAAAAAACCACCTTGAACCAGTTCATTATTGGTGCCATCGTGCTGCTGATGATTTGGGTCAATATCGATCTTTTTTATCACTGGATGCCAAACGGCGAAAAGTACGAACCCGGAAAATGGGCCGTGCTGATTCTGGGCATGGGTAAATTATGTCTCCTCCTTCAGGGTAATAGTTCTGCCATCTTAATTTTTTCGCACCGATATTATCTGTCGCTGATCATCAATGCCGTTTGCCTTGCCACCGGAATATTGCTAAATAACTACATGATTCCGCTCTATGGCATAGAAGGAGCCGCCACAGCAACGGCCTTGGTGTGGCTGATGGGCGCCCTCGTTACCGGGGCGATTATATGGTTTATGTATCGGCTGAATCCCTACAATAGCAAAGTCTTTATCATGGCCGGTGTGCTTGCCATACTCTTGATGTTTATCACCTGGGTTCAGATTACAGGTGTTTTTTGGTTTGATGTACTGCTAAAAAATATCGTCATCATTGCGGCACTGCTGTTCGTTTTACTCAAGTTTAAACTGAGTGAAGATATAGAGAGTATGGGCAGGAAGCTGCTGGCGAAATTGGGATTCGGAAAGGCATAGTGCGGTAGTATATCCGTCAATTAATGTTAACTTTGCATTTATGTTCGAAAGTCACTTCCCTGATTTAAACAAAAAAAGTGTACTCATTACCGGAGGTACGGGCTCATTTGGTAAGAAATTCATGGAGACATTGCTGCAGCTTTATCCCCAGATGGAACGTCTGGTGGTTTACAGCCGCGATGAACTCAAACAATTTGAAATGAGCCAGAAATGGAGTTCAGGAACAGACCATAGAATTCGCTATTTTCTCGGTGATGTTCGCGATTTGGATAGGTTGCGTCGCGCACTGGAGGGTATTGACATCGTAATTCATGCAGCTGCGCTGAAACAGGTTCCGGCTGCAGAGTACAACCCCTGGGAGTTTGTGAAAACCAATGTCATGGGCGCTCAGAACATCATTGAGGCATCCCTGGATCAGGGCGTGGAAAAAGTTGTGGCGTTGAGCACCGACAAAGCTGCTGCCCCTATCAATTTATATGGAGCTACCAAATTGTGCAGCGATAAGCTGTTTACTGCAGCCAACAACATTCGCGGAAAGCGAAATATTACGTTCTCTGTAGTACGCTATGGCAATGTAATGGGAAGCAGGGGCAGTGTAATGCCTTTTTTTCTGGAAAAAGCCCAAACCGGAAAATTGCCCATCACCGACGAACGCATGACCCGTTTTAACATTACCCTGCAAGATGGAGTGAATCTGGTGTTGCTGGCACTTAAAAATGCCTGGGGTGGTGAAATTTTTGTCCCCAAGATTCCTTCCTATAAAATTGGCGATGTAGCCGAGGCCATTGGCCCGAATTGCCAACGTGAAATAGTGGGCATCAGGCCGGGTGAGAAGATTCATGAGGAAATGATTACGGAAAGTGACAGCTTCAATACCTTCGATTGCGGAGATTACTATGCAATATTGCCCACGGTGCCCAATTTCAACCTTAATGACTGGCAACAGCATTTCGGTGCCAATCCTGTGGTCCAGGGTTTCAAATACAACAGCGGAGAGAACGATCAGTGGCTGTCTGTGGAGGCCATCAGAGAGCTCATCAAAATCCACATGGATTCTGAATTTACCCCGGTATGAAAAACATTCCCTACGGCAGGCAGCAGATAACCCAGCAAGATGTAGATGCGGTAAGTGCCGTGCTTACAGGCGATTTTCTGACCCAGGGTCCTGAGGTAGAGAAATTTGAAAAAGGATTTGCCTCCCATGTTCATGCCTCGCATGCAGTTGCTGTGGCCAATGGCACGGCGGCGTTGCATTTGTGTGCCATGGCACTGGATGTTCAGCCCGGTGATAAATGGATTACAACGCCCATATCCTTTGTGGCCAGCGGAAATTGCATTTTGTATTGCGGCGGTCAGGTAGATTTTGTGGATATCGATCCCGCTACGCTGACCATGGATTTGAACCAGCTGGAGGACAAGCTGAAAACGGGTAAGTACAAGGGTGTTATTCCGGTAGATTTTGCGGGTTATCCGTTAAGAATGGATGAGGTAAAAACATTGGCCAATCAATACGGCCTCAAGATAATTGAAGATGCCTGTCATGCACCTGGTGGCTATTTTACCGATTCAAAAGGGGAAAAACGCTTCTGTGGAGACGGACATTACGCTGATCTTGCCATCTTTTCCTTTCATCCCGTTAAACACATTGCCTGCGGAGAAGGGGGAATGATAACCGGAAATAATCCCGCACTAATTGACACATTGAGATTACTGCGCACCCACGGCATCACCCGCGATCCGCAAAAGATGCACGAAAACCATGGTGGATGGTATATGGAAATGCAGGATCTGGGCTACAATTACCGCATGCCAGACATACTTTGTGCCTTGGGTACTTCCCAGTTAAGCAGGGCCGATGAAGGGCTTGCCAGACGCAGAACCATCGCCAGACGCTACAGCGAGGCATTTGCCGGATGGAATCTGTCGTTTACCCATGTGCCTGAAGGCGTTGGGCATGCCTATCATTTATACGTCATCACTACAGCCAACAGAAAAGCACTGTATGATTTCCTGAGGGGAAATGGGGTTTTTGCTCAGATTCATTACATCCCCATGCATACCATGCCTTACTATCGCAGCTTGGGTTTCAAGCAGGGCGATTTTCCAAAAGCAGAAAAATATTATCAGGAGTGCCTGAGTCTTCCCATGTATCCGTCATTATCTGACGAAGATCAGGATTATGTAATCGAACTGGTGAAGGATTTTTTGCGAAAGCAATAAGTTAAACATGGATAAAATACTGGCATTGATACCCGCCAGGGGTGGCAGCAAAAGGATACCCGGTAAAAATAGCCGTTCCTTCCTGGGTAAGCCCATCATTCAGTACAGTATTGATGCAGCAAGTAATTCAGGCATTTTTTCAGAAATACATGTAAGTACGGATAAGCCAGAAATTGCCGAATTGTGCAAAACGCAGCAAGTGATCATTCACAACCGCAGTGCTGCCACGGCCTCGGATACCGCCACAATCAGTGAGGTGGTGAAAGAAGTGCTGTCAGACTTGAATATTCATGAAGGTACCCTGTGCATGATTTATGCAACGGCTCCCTTTGTGGATGCAGACATGCTGAAAAAATCTTACCGGGAATTTGCAGCTTCCGGTGCAGATAGTTTGCTGCCGGTGGTTCGTTTTTCATTTCCCATTCAGCGTGCCATGAAATCTGAGGAGGGCTGGTTGAGCATGATTCACCCTGAAAACATGAATATACGATCCCAGGATTTGCCGCCTTCTTTCCATGATGCCGGATTGTTTTTTTGGATCAATATTGAAAAGTTCCTGCAAACAGGGAAAATCTTTATGGAGAAGACCCTGGCATTTGAGGTAGATGAAATGTATTGCCAGGATATTGATAATGAAAGCGACTGGCGGGTTGCCGAACTGAAATATAAAATCATGCATGCCGGCTAAGGGCATCATGGTCCGCTATTCCCTGTTTTGTAAAATGTCTTTAAAATTTGCCGGATTGGCTACATGCATCAGCTGGTACTGATTGGTTCTGAGGATAGCAGGATCCAATTGTTTTAAGTGCTCCAGAACTGCCGTTGCATCAGCTTGGTTTAAGTCGCCTGCATTGAACGCAGTGTTGTTTTTCTCGCAGGTGGCTGCTATCAGTTTTTGATTTGCGTGGGTGTAGCCGGTGGCAATGCAAGATCCCACACACATGGATTCCAGGGTGAGGGTGGAGGCCGTTACAACCGCGAATTTGCATTCCCTAATCAGCGAAACCATGCTGTCTGCGTCAATGCCTAAATGAAGTTTTACACTTTCACTGCATCGTTCCTTCAGTACATGCAAATTGGGGTTGAGGTTGCTGGTTACCATGTGGATGGGGACCATGCCCGCTTCCAGGGCTGCGTCCAGGTATTTGACGGTAAGGCGTGCGGGATCTGTGCCGCCCATGGCTATGAAGAGCCCGTTTTCCGGGATATGGGTTCCCTTAATTTTAAGTGCATCCAGGAATGGTTTTCTCAGCATTAAATACTTGGCGCCAAGCAATAATCGCGCTTCTTTCAGTTGATGAAACAGTTGCGCATCCACCCCGGGCAGGTGGTTGATGATGACATCACAGGGAAGGGCATCAGCCGGAATATCATTGATGCCAATGGTCCACAAATCGTGCTTTTTTAATGTGTTTGCATCGGCTGCCGTCAGGGAATAATCATCCAGTATTACATGGTCGCCGGGCCTGGCGTGCTGCAAGGTGTGCTGGATCCTGTCTTGGGTGTAAACACAGGGGTAAAAAGGGTAGTTAAGGGATTCATCTGATGCATTAAATACAAAATAAATATTCGAAAAAAAATCCCTTACGTTATCGCAAAGTGATGTACAGCGATTCACATGGCCCAGCCCAATGCCGGGATTCCCTGTGATGATGACGAACAAATCGGGCCTTTGCAACACGTGCAAATGTACCTTAAAATGGGCTAACTTTGCTGAGGATGAGCAGTATTGTTTTTGGTAAAAAGCATATAGGCCATGGCCTGCCTGCACTGATTGCGGGTGAGCTCAGTGGCAATCACCGCGGCGATTTTGAGATAGCCCGAAAGTCGGTGATTTCCATGAAGGAATGCGGCCTGGATGCTGTAAAAATTCAGACCTTGAAGCCGGGAAACATTACGCTGGAAACGGATAATAAAGATTTTGTTGTAGGCGGTGGAACCCTATGGGATGGAACGCCCTATTACGATTTATACAAGGATATTTATACCCCCTGGGAATGGACGGTTCCACTGATGGAGCTTTCTCATAGCCTGGGCATGGAATTCTTTAGCTCACCCTTTGGTCATGAGGAAGTTGAGTTCCTGGATCAATGCGGCATCACCGCTTTTAAAATTGCCAGTTTCGAGATAACCGATATACCGCTGATTGAGCATGCGGCTTCCAAAGGCAAGCCCATTATCATGAGCACTGGCATTGCAGGATACGAAGACATTCAGCTGGCGGTGGATGCGTGCCGCAGGATGGGCAATAATCAAATTGTGATTTTGAAATGTACCAGCGGTTATCCCACACCGCCTGAAGAGGCCAATCTGAGCATGATCCCGCGGATTAGGGCAGATTTTAACGTGGAGGTTGGACTCAGCGACCACACCCTGGATATTGTGGCCCCTGTGACAGCTGCGGTTTATGGTGCCTGCTTAATAGAAAAGCACTTCATTTTAGATAAATCGCTGGGCGGACCTGATGCGGCTTTCAGTCTGGAGCCGGCCGACTGGAAAAACCTGGTTTCTGCTGTAAGGATGGCCGAAAAAATGAAAGGTACCGATGATTATGCATTGACCGAGAAAATGCAATCCGGAAGGGCCCACGCACGCAGTCTATACGTGGCAGAAGATGTGCAGGCCGGAGATGTGGTTAACGAGGTAAATGTGCGAAGCGTAAGGCCGGGTTTTGGGTTGCATCCTAAGCACTGGCCTGAGGTAAACGGTAGAAAATTCAATAAATCCTACAAAAAAGGAGAACGGCTAAATCTGGATATGCTCGAATGAAGATGTAGCAGGCATGGGTAAAATGATACATTTCATAAAACAGTTGGTGGATACAATTTTATCGGTTGTTAAAATTGTTATTAAAGCCAAAAAATACAGAAAACCCACGGTAGACAATACGGAAGATTGCTATGTAATGGGCAACGGCCCCGCCCTTTCTGCCGCCATGGCAAAAGACCCCAATTATTTTCAGGGTAAGCATGTTTGTGTGGTCAATGGATTTTCAACGGCTGATGCTTATGAGCAGGTTAAACCCAAGTCCTATTTTGTTAAAGATGGTCTGTTTTTCTGGATAGACGAGAAAGAATATGCCGATCCCGAGAATACCTGGAGAGAGAAAAAATCGCAAGGTGAAAAAAATACCGTAATCGCTGCTGTTAATTCCATCCGTTGCATTAAAGAAAAAACCGCATGGAATATGAATTTGTATGTACCGGTATGGGCAAAAAATTCATTGTTTATCAAAGAGGTTAGCCAAAATCCTAATATTAATATTGTTTATTTTAACAATATAAAAGTGGCCGGATTTCAATGGTTTCTCTATAAATTTATTTTTCCGGCCGGACTGGGGAATCCTCAGTTCATGAATGTGGTTCAGATGGCATTGTTTCAGAAGATAAACGAAGGGTTTAAAAAGATATATATATCTGGGGTGAATGCCAATTTTCATCAGTATTTGGAAGTGGGTGATGATAATTATGTGTATATGGTTCAGCATCATTTTTATGATAAAACACCTACCAGAAATATCTTGTCTGATCGGGATGCGGCAGGAAACTATGTGGCGCAACCCATCTGGAAACAATTTAATAATTTAAAGCGGCTTTTTTATGGTTTTTATCAGATAAGAAAGTATGCAGATTATAAGCAATGTAAAATCATCAATACCTCTAAAGAATCATTTATTGATGCATTTGACAGGGAATATATTTTTGATTAAAATATATTTAAATTATCAGATGTAAAATTAGTTTAAATTTAGTGATTAATCTGAAATTGCTTTAATTATTGTGTGTATAAAAAACTAAGTTTTAAGCCCATAGCCAGTTGGCTAATTACACCTTGCCCGTTTTTGGTAAATACAGTATTCCACCGGGTGAAAAGCTCCAGTCTTGAGGTTGTTTCTTGCGTGAAATCAAATTCTTTTGCCGCGGAAACGAGGAATGAAAAGTTAAAAGGGGTTATCATATGGTTGTAATTTTCAGCTGAGCCATACAACGCTTTACCATTATCTTTAATGTAGGTGAGATTTCTTTGTCTTAAACTAATGCCGGGTGTTAATGACATGGTAATAAGATTTCTACTCCTCTCTTTTTTCTCAGAAATACAGTACCGTAAGTCAATACCAAGATAATTGGATTGCAGACGGTAGGATAATGTGTCCTGTTCCGGTGTTTTATATCCGGTTGAATATCGGTTAAAACTCAAACCTATTTCCGGCCATTTTGTTGCGAATCTGTTGCCATAACTAAAGCCAAGTCCAAAATCGGCACCGCTGGGTGTTTTCGAGAATTGATTGCCATCAAAAACAGGGGTATTTCCGGTAATAGGAAAACCTGTTTGCAAGCTAAAGCCGTAGGATTTATTGATGTTTTTTAATGGCCCCACAATGTTTGCTGGTGCTGGCTGTCCGAAGATTTTGCCTATAAATA
>JBILTS010000182.1:0-3388 GCA_044371405.1 Bacteroidia bacterium | reverse complement strand
TAGCATGGCGGTGGTGGATGTGGAGAAGGTGAAAGAATATGCGGTGGAGGATGCAGACATCACGCTACAACTTAAACAAAAACTTGAGCCGGAGCTTCATAACAGAAATGTATATAATATTTTTGACAAACTCGAAATGCCACTGGTTTCCGTGCTTAGCGACATAGAACAAGAGGGCGTTCGGGTGGATACAGGATTTCTGAAAGACTACAGCAAGGAGCTAAACAGGCAAAGTCTGGACATACAAACCCGCATTTTTGAACTGGCAGGCGAGGAATTTAACATTTCATCACCCATGCAGGTTGGCAAAATACTGTTTGAAAAATTAAAGCTGATAGACAAGCCCAAAACCACCAAAACAGGGCAGTATCAGACCGATGAAGAGACATTGTTGTCGTTGTCCGGAGAACATGAAATTGTGCAGCGTATCCTGGATTTTAGGCAATTGCAAAAACTCAAAGGAACCTACGTGGATGCATTGCCCATGCTGGTTAATCACCGTACCGGCCGCGTTCACACATCCTTCAATCAAGCCGTAGCCGCCACCGGCCGACTCAGCAGCCAGAACCCCAACCTGCAAAACATTCCTATCCGCACGGAGCTGGGCAAGGAAGTTCGCAGGGCGTTTGTGGCCAGGGATGAAAATCACGTATTGCTGAGTGCGGATTATTCGCAGATAGAATTGCGGGTGATAGCCCACGTGAGCGGCGATGAGGGCATGATGGACGCTTTCCGTCAGGGTATAGACATCCACACCGCCACCGCCGCCAGGGTGTGGGGCGTGCCGCTGGATGCAGTGGACAAAGACATGCGACGCAAGGCCAAGACCGTCAACTTTGGTATCATTTACGGCATTTCTGCTTTTGGATTGAGCCAGCGCGTGGGGATTCCCCGCAAGGAGGCCAAAGAAATCATCGATAACTATTTTGAGAAGTTTCCGGGCATCAAAAACTACATGGATAACACCATTGCTTTTGCACAGCAACACGGATATGTGGAAACCATCATGGGCCGCAGGCGCTACATCCGCGACATCAACAGCCGAAATGCCACGGTGCGGGGTTTTGCCGAGCGCAACGCCATCAATGCGCCCATTCAGGGCGGTGCTGCAGACATGATCAAAATAGCCATGATCAACATTCACGGCTGGCTAAAGGAAAACCATCCCAATACCAGAATGATTTTGCAGGTGCATGATGAATTGTTATTCGACGTGCCCAAAAACGAAGTGGAGGTCATAGCACCGCATATTAAACACATCATGCAAACCGCCATGCAGCTGAAAGTGCCGGTGGAAGTGGAATACGGCACCGGAGAAAACTGGCTTCAGGCACATTAATATCAACAAAAAAGCCAAACCATTCGTTATATGTTCAATAAGGGCAGCATCATGAAAACCATCCTCTGTTTATTCGGCTTAACATGGATGACTGCGCTCTCCGCTCAGCCCGGCAACGAGGCCCTAGCCCGGCAGTACATGGACAACCGCGAGTATGATAAAGCGGCTGATTTGTATGAAGAGGTAAGCAATAAAAACCCCGGCGACATCAACCTGTACGATGCTTATTTAACCTCATTGCTCATGAGCAAACAAAATGACAAGGCGGAAAAACTGGTGAGCAAGCGAAAAAAGAAGTTTCCCCAGGTGATGCAATTCAAGGTGGATGAGGCGTGGTTGCTGGAGAAAAAAGGACAGGTTCCCGAGGCCGAGAAACTGTATAAAAAAGTGGCAGATTTGCCGGACTTATCCATGCAGCAGTATTACGAAGCTGCCGATGCATTTAGGCGCAGAACCAAATACAACTGGGCTATTTATGTGTATGAACAGGGAGAAGAAAAATTTGGTTTTGCTTCAGATTTTTCCACCCGGCTGGCACAGATGTACATGGAAACCGGCAACAAAGCAAAGGGGCTAGAGAAATATGTACAGATGGTGCTGACCTCCGGATTTGCCTATGAACAAAGCAAGCAACTGTTTGAGATGAACGTAACCGACAGTGCCGATTTTGCCATTCTGCGCTCCATCTTGCTAAGGCAACTGCAAAAAAACCCCGACAACTTCGAGTTGAACGATTTACTAAAATGGACATTCATCAAAACCAAAGACTGGGATGCCGCGTTTATGCAGACCAAAGCCCTTGATAAACGCCTGAAGGAAAAAGGCGCTCGCCTGATTGAGCTTGGCGATCTCTGCGTGAGCAACGACGCCTGGTCTGTGGCCACAAAATGCTTTGAATACGTAAAATCGCTGGGCACCACGGGTGATTATTATTACGCAGCCGTTTCCGGCCTGCTGGAAACCCGTTTTCAGCAACTAAAAACCGAGGTAAAGCCCGCTCCCGAAATCCTGCTGGCACTGGAAACAGAAATGCTGCAGTTTTTGGCAGAAAGCGGCTATAACGACGGTTCCTGGCGCATGGCTTCCCGATTGGCCGATGTGTACACGCAATACAAACACACCCCGGACAAAGCGGTGGACTTGCTGGAGAAGTTTTACCGCACCCCCGGATTATCGCCCAAGAATCAGGCGGCGGCCAAACTGGCGCTGGGTGATGCCTATGTAGCCGACAGCGATGTGTGGAGCAGCGAATTGCTATTTGCCCAGGTAGAAAAGGACTTCCCCGAAGATCCACTGGGCCAGGAGGCCAAATACCGCCGTGCCCGGCTCAGCTATTACCGCGGTGATTACGACTGGGCCATGCTGCAGCTGGATGTGCTGAAAGGCGCTACCACACAGCTGATTTCAAACAACGCCATTCGGCTGGCGCTTACCGTCACCGAAAACCTGGGGCTGGATAGCAATTACGACGCACTGGAGCGCTTTAGCAAAGCAGAACTGTTGTTGGCGCAAAATAAGCTGGAAGATGCCGAGCGCGAAATGGACAGCATTCCCAAGCTGTATCCGGGTCATTCGCTGTCTGATGATATTTTGCTGCAAAAAGCCATCATTCGCGAAAACCAATATCGTTTTGAGGAAGCGGCTGAGCTATATAACACGCTGGTGGTGGCCTTTGGCCATGATATTTTGGCCGATAATGGCTGGTACCGGCTGGGGCTGTTGTATGAATACAAAATCAAAGATCCCAAAAAAGCCCGTCAATGCTATGAAAAGATTGTGCTGGACTTTCCGGGTAGTTTCTTCATGCCCGATGCGCGGGCGCGGTTCAGGAAGTTAAGAGGTGATAAGATGGGGTCTTGAGGTATTATAATTGCGTGTTAGAATTCCCTGTTTTTTAGTAGCCCTTCCAAACCATGCACCCACCAAAATAACAGGTTTTGAACCAAACAGCATTTTTGTGAAAAGGGCAGAAGTAAAACGGGTTTTTCATTACACCATTGTCGGTCTGTGGGGTATGATTTTGGGTTATTAAATCGAAACCACCCCGGG
>JBILTS010000006.1:0-38824 GCA_044371405.1 Bacteroidia bacterium | reverse complement strand
TATTCGCTTAAAAACCGGCGATATAAAAACAGAAAAAATCACCAAAATTCCCGAAAAAACAAGTTCTTCAGCATATTACACAGCTTTTGTGTCCTTCTCATCCATGCCGGACAATGCGCAAAAGGACGCGCTCAAAAAAACCGGCATTACCTTACTTGAATACATACCTGATTTTACCTGGTACGCCGAAATACCAACAGTTATGGCCGGGAAAGACCTGTCAGCTTATGGCGTTATCTGTGTTCAGACACTTAAAAACAAATGGAAAACAGAATCCGAAAACTGGCAAAACGGTGGTCCTGAATGGGCCCGTGTAAAAGACTTCCCGGAGTGGGTAGAAGCGGTGGTTTTTCTGAACGGAAACCACCGTTTTGAAGCTTTAAAAGCCACATTTGAAGAAAATGGTTTCGCATACAGAGCTTATCAGCCAAACTTTAAAACAGTTCAGGTACGTTTTCCTCTTGAGAAATTACAAACCTTGCTCTCATTAGAAGGATTTTACTGGATGGAGCCGATATCGCCAGCAGTAGAGGCACACAATTTCCCCGGAAGGGTGAATCACAGGGCCCTAACGCTCAACCTGGGAAGACCCGGCGGACGCAATCTCTGGGGCAAAGGCATCACCATCGGAGAATGGGATGGTGCGGGAACAGGCAGTCATGTGGATTACAATGATCGGGTTATCAATAAAAACCCTTTTGTTGCCAACTCAAATGGCAACCATGCCACGCACGTTTGCGGCACCATTACCGGTGCCGGCGTTATTGACCCTTTTGGTCAGGGAATGGCCCCAAAAGCCAACCTGTTCAGCTGGGATTTTTTTGGCAACATAGCGGCTGAAATGGATACGGCCTGTTACAGAGACAGCATTGTAATGACCAATAATTCCTATGGCTATGGCTCAGACCCTTGTGCAACCCGCGGGACCTATGATGGTGTAAGCCGAAACCTGGATATATTGGTTACCATGTATCCATACCTCAGCCATCAGTTCAGTTCCGGCAATTCACGCGGTTCAAACTGTGCTACCGGTGGATACCGAACCATCAATAGTGGCTTTCAGTCGGCTAAAAATATTATTACCGTGGGGGCTTTGCAATTCAATGACGGAAACAGCACCTTCCACAGCTATGGCCCCATGCGCGACGGCCGCATGAAACCAGAAATCTGTGCCATGGGGGTGAATGTATATTCCACCATGCCCGGAAACAGTTATCAGGGCGGTTGGAATGGAACATCCATGAGTTGTCCGGGCGCCACCGGCACCATGGCATTGTTGTATGAGCGCTTCAAACAACTCAACAGCAATAAAAAACCCCTGAACCATACCCTCAAAGCCATTGTATGCAACACGGCAGACGATTTGGGAAATACCGGGCCTGACTACGCTTTTGGTTTCGGCCGAATTAATGCAGTGAGTGCCATGAAAGTGCTGGAGGATAAAACCTACAAAGTAGACAGTGTGACCAATGGCAACAGCCGCACCGATACTGTTTATGTGAAGCCAGGCACCGCGCGTTTTCAGGTGATGCTGGTATGGGACGATATGTATGCTTCTGCGGGTGCATCCCCTTCCCTAATCAATGATTTGGACCTGGAAGTGCAGGATAGTGCAGGCAATGTGTACTCGCCATGGACTTTAAATCCGGCATGCCATACCTGCCTCCCCGTTCGCAAGAGAGACAGCTTGAACAATGCCGAACAGTTTTTTTTTGACAATCCCAAGTCCGGGAAATGGGTAATCAGAGTGAAAGGCAAAGCCATCAGCACTTCCAATGAAGTGTACACCATCACCCACAGCCAGATTGGCAACTATGTGCGGGTAAGCTACCCCAACGGCCATGAATCCATGGTGCCTCCAACTTCTACTGCTCCCCAGACCATTGCATGGGATGCCTATGGAGCCACAGGAACCTTTACCCTGGAATATAGTTCGGACAGTGGTGTTACCTGGAACAATATTACAACGGGACTTGCCAGTACCAACCGGTATTTCACCTGGAACAACGCACCTTCAACCCTCAGTACAAAAAAAGCCCTGATTCGCATTAAAAACGGCACGCTGACCGATGTAAGCGATACCACATTTCACATTTATTCCAGGGCCAGCCAACCCAACGGAACCACTTGCAGCAGTCAGGTACACTTATACTGGCCCCGCACACCGGGTGCCTCATCATACCGGGTTTTAATGAGTATCAATTCCTATCTGGAACCGATTGGTACAACCAAGGATACATTCTTCACCGTAACAGGTCTGGTAAATGGCAGGACTTACTGGTTTTCACTGGAAGCCACTGGCCCCAATGGTGAAAACGGACCCAGATGTGCCGGACGATCTTTCACCCCTTCTGCAAGTCCGGTGGCCCCCACAGTAACGCGTCAGCCTACAACCCAGATTATTTGTGCAGGTAATACACTTACCCTGATCAGTAGTGCTTCAGGCACACCCAGTCTGGCCAGACAATGGCAGTTTAGCACCGACAGCGGAAAAACATGGCAAAATATGCCTGGGAAAAACACAGATACGCTGGCAGTTCCAAATTTTAGCTGGGCCCAGCGCGGCACTTATTATCGCAATCGCTATCTGAACGCCTGCCTGAACCAGGTATTTACCCAACCCGCCATTATTACGGTAGATACAACGGCCACATTCACCTCTCAACCTGCTGATCAATGGCGTTGTGAAGGCGATTCTGTTTCATGGACCGTAGGTGTTAATTCCGGCTTAAAGCCCAAACTCCAATGGCAGTTAAGTACTGACAATGGAACCACCTGGAATGATATTTCCGGCGATACTACAAACACATTAAAACGTAAAAACCTCACTTTTGCCAGCAACAGACAACAATTCCGAATTTTGGCCACCAACTTCTGTAACATCAGAAAACCTTCCAACGCGGCCATTTTAACGGTTAAATCACCCTTAAAAATTCGGAGACCAAAAGACACCACCATCTGCTTGGGAAATTCCCTTACCCTAAATGCAAGCGGAACCGGAGGTGATAGCACAAGGTATTTATTTCAATGGCAGGGATTTACTGCGGGTAGCAGCATAACGGTGAAACCCACAACCAAAACAACCTACAGAATTTCGCTGGATGATCAATGCACATTCTATGATGCTCTGGATTCAATAACAGTAACCGTAAGAGCTCCGCTTTCACTGAAAGCCGGAAAAGACACCACGCTTTGCCAGGGCAGGGCAACCACCCTAACAGCCGCATTGAGTGGTGGTTTAACCGCGGGTTATAAATACCTTTGGACACCCGGCAATATCACCACGCCCAACTATTTGGTGAATCCGGCAACCACCACCGATTACACAGTCAGGGCGCTTGATGGCTGCACTCCAGACACCCTGTATGCCACTTTCAAAGTGAGCGTCAGAGCCGCACTGGACATTTCCCTTAACAAAGACACCCTGATTTGCCAAGGCAATGCTGTTTCACTCAATGCCACCGTGCTAGGCGGGTTAGCTGCTTCACGCACCATAACCTGGAACCAGGGATTAGGGACAGGTTCAAATAAACTGGTTTCGCCAACAACCAATACTATCTACCGAGCCATTCTAAGTGATGGATGTACTGTAAAAAATGATACCGCCTTTGTAACCGTTGATGTAAGAGCTGCACTGGCACTGACCTTAAAACAGGATACAACCCTCTGCCTGGGAAGAAGCACATCACTGACTGCCATACCTGCTGGTGGTTTGAGTACAGGCTATACCATTTCGTGGAATCAAGGACTGGGCAACGGAACTAACCAAAATGTTACACCCACCGCCACCACCATCTATCGTGCCGTGCTCAGTGACGGATGTACCCTGAAAAACGATACGCAGCTGGTTACAGTAAATGTAAGACAGCCGCTGAATATTACCTCCAACAATGATACTACGATCTGCTTCGGCAACCCCGTCACGCTTAAAAGCAATTCAACCGGCGGAAACGGCCTGTATCAGTATCGCTGGGAGGATGTGAGCAATCCATCTACCGCACTGGGCACCAATGCCACCCTAAATCTGAATCCTTCCTCCTCACAAACGGTTCGGGTTATTCTATCCGACGGCTGCACGGTTAAAAATGATACTGCAACCATCAAGATCACGGTTTTACCTAATCTCAGCATCACCACTTCGCCCGATACTTCCATCTGTGCAGGAGAACTGGCAACGCTGCGCGTGAAAGCAGCCGGGGGTAACGGCAGCTACAACTACACCTGGACAGACCTTTCAGACAATAGCGCTGCAGGAACCACCGCCGGCATTGCAGTATCCCCGGCTGGTACACGCAGCTACAGGATCTCGGTAACAGACGGGTGCACAGTTACGCAACCGCAGCGTAACATACAGGTTCAGGTGGTGGCTATGCCCATGGCCAGTCTGTTTATACCCAACACAACCGCCTGCGACCCGGGTATTTTTAGTATCAAAAACACAAGCACTTCCACCAACCGTCTGCTGCTGAATAACCGCCGCTATAGTGGTAATGATACTGCATTGAAATTCAACACTGGAAATTATAACCTGAAACTAAGTGCATTCAACTCACTGGGTTGTGTTGATACCGTAAACTATACCCTGATTGTTAATCCCAGGCCCAAGGCTGGCTTCAGCATTAATCCTGCCGCACCACGAGAATTACAACCGGTTTCATTCACAGACCAAAGCAGCGGTGCTACAAGCTGGATCTGGAACCTGCCAAACGGATTTTTTAATGTGCAGCAGCCCTCGATATGGGTATCCAACGACACCGGAACATGGATTGCACAACAGGTGGTAGGCAATTCATTCAATTGCTACGATACCATTGATCGCATTGTTAGGGTCGGAATCGGCTATTATTTACACATCCCAACCGCATTTACTCCAGATAATAATGGTATAAATGAGGTTTGGAAACCTTCACTCAGGGGTATTAAATCATACCGTCTCAGGATATTCAACCGCTGGGGTCAGATGGTGTTTAAAACGGATGATCCCACAAAGGGCTGGACCGGCGATGGCGCCCCACAGGGAACCTACATTGTGGAAATCAGCCTTATCAATGCCTATGACGAGCGGGTTACAGAAAAAGGAACCTTTATGCTGCTTCGTTAAGGATGATGCGCATGGTTGTTCGCACACCCGGTGCGCTCTCTTTCACATAAATGAGCCCGCGGTGATAATCATTGATTATTCTCTTTGCCAGCGATAAGCCCAACCCCCAGCCCCTGCGCTTGGTAGTATAGCCGGGCTTAAAAACAGATTTAAACCGGTTGCGCGGGATTCCTTTACCCGTATCTGTAACATCCAAGATGATTTTTCCCGACTTTTTCCGAATGATGTATTTAAGCTCTCCAACCCCTTCCATGGCATCAATGCTATTTTTGGTTAGATTTTCAATAACCCAGTCAAAGAGATTGAGGTTCAGCATCACATAAACAGGAGCATCAGTGGGTTGAATATCGAAGTGAACCCCTTTCCCTGATCGGGTTTTCATATAATCTACAGCCAGCTGAAGCGTATGATTGAGTTCTACCCGTTTCAAAATGGGCTCCGATCCAATTTTACTGAAGCGTTCGGTTATGATCTGAAGTCTTCTGATGTCTTTGCGCATCTCATCACCGGCATTTTCGGGCATTTCACCCATTTCAATCACATCAACCCAGCCCATCAGGGATGAAATTGGGGTACCCAGTTGATGGGCCGTTTCCTTGGCAAGACCTACCCAAACCTGATTTTCCTCTGCCCGCCTGCTTACCGAAAAGGCAAAATAAGAAACCAAAATAAACAGGGCCACCACACCCAGCACTACGTAGGGATAGTAACGCAATTGCTTGAGTACACTGCTCTCTCCGTAATAAACTTTATGCACAACCCCAGCTGCAATGGGTATGGGTATAGGATCATTTTCTTCCGCAAACTCCAGTTTCTTTCTTTCAAGATATCCCGGAACCTTCAGCATGGTTTTATCCAGGTTTACATTATGTTGGGTAATCTTTCCGTTTTCATCAACCAAAATTGCAGGAATGGTGGTATTATCCTGTATTAACTCCAGATAAAAGGTAAGGTTGGCGTCATCAACCTCCGGATCACCGCTGTTTTTTACCGCTTTTGCCCAGGTACTTATCTTTTTTTTCTCCTCTTTAGCCACCTTTTGTGCCAATTGCTGACTAAAATACAGGGTTAATCCGCCAATGAACATGGCCAGCAGCAACAAAATAATCTTGATGTATTTCTTGATTTCGTAACTGTTCACGGCTGATTATTTATCGGTATGGAGCGTTGGACTTTTTAATGAGAAAATGCCAGATTGTCTGTAAATCCATGTAAACATGGTAGTCGCGGGCATAGGCTAGATTTATGGCAGATTCCAATTCCTGATTGGTATAAACCATGCCCGGAAACAAACAACCTGGTTTCAATCTGGGTAAATAATCTGTATTCGGTCTGCCTGCATAGCTTACCCAGGTTTCTTTGCCAGTTGCCACCATTATCCAGTGTCTGAGCAGGTATCTTCCTTGCTGGAGCATCACAAGCACAGGAAATAGCATTAACAATATACCGGCAACAGCTAAGTCGAATATACGCTTTTTTCTCCGTATTTCCAAATTTTCAATGGTAAATGTCAGGTCTAACGTAAACAACTCGCCACGTTCATTTTTACTATTGCTTCCTATCACAAACTGACTTCCTTCGGGGACTATTTTGAACTGTACCGAACGATCAGAAAGGCGGCTCATTACTTCCATGATGTTTTCCGATGGTACATCGGCAGCACTAAAAATAACCAGATTTACCTTGAAAATATCCACCACCTCGGCAATCTGTTCCATGCTGCCGGCAAAACCCTCGGGACGGCTGTTATCAGGCGAAACTCGGGTTATGGCATCCATTTTTACCATGCTTCGGGTTAGTAATCCTTCAACACGCTCAGACTCTTTTGGACCGGCCACCAGGGCTATGCGGTATGAATCTGCCTCAGACAATTGGGTTTTGCCAGTTTTCAAAAAATGATATAATAGTCGAAGCAATAAGGGAGCTGCCATGCTCCAGGCACACCCGAGCAGCAGAATAGCCCTGCTGAACTGAAAGGTCTTTGGCAAAAAGGCATAAGCAGAGAACGTGATAAGGGCGCCCACAGCCGCACCCCTGACAATGCGCCTTACAGACACTGGCTTATCATACCCACCGCTCAGGTAAAGACAAAAAAGCACTACCGCTATATAAACCGGTATATGAAGTGCAAAGTAAGTGTCGGGGTAAAACCCTTTCACATATTTATTGTACTCTTCCCAATAGCGTGTAATGCCAAAATAACCGGCATAAATCAGTAAAAAATCCAGCAATGGCAGCAGCGCTGAACTTACTGCCCTGTAAACGAGAGCCAAAGCAGCACGCAGGTATATGGCCATTTGAATAAATACATTAAAACGACCCGCAATGCTTTGGCTGTAATGCTTTTGGGCAAACAATACCATGGCATTGTAAAAAACCTTCACATAATTCGCACTGCGTTTTTTTGTGCTTTCACCCTTGTAATGAATGATGGTGGTGTACGGAAAATAATAATTGCGGTAGCCGGCCTGGGTGATGCGGTAACTCAAATCAATGTCCTCGCCGTACATGAAAAAATCTTCATCCAGCAAACCGGTTTTTTCTAAGGTTTCACTGCGAAGCATCATGAATGCGCCACTTAGCACATCTACCAGATGAATGCTGTTTTCATCCAAATATTTAAGGTGATAGCGTCCAAAAATTTTTGACTTTGGAAATAATTTTGACAAACCGGTCATTTTGTAAAAAGCCACCGCTGGCGATGGCAGACCCCGCTTGCTTTCCGGGAGAAACTTACCTTTTCCGTCTATCATGCGAACCCCAAGTCCACCTGCATCGGGGTGCTCGTCCATAAATGCCACGCATTTTTCCAGGGTGTTGTCCTGCAAAACCGTATCCGGATTAAGCAGCAACACATACCTGGCATTGCTGCTTCGTATGGCCTGGTTATTGGCTTTGCTGAATCCAAGATTTTCCTTATTTTCAATACATTTAACAGCTGGGAAAAGCGTCTTTACCATTTCCATGCTGCCGTCCACACTGTTATTATCAACCACCCATACCTCCGCGTCTATGTGGCGGATAGCCCGCATAACGCTATGCAGCGACTGCTCCAAAAAATAGCGCACATTATAATTGACGATAATGACTGAAAGCTGATGCAAGGTGGTTATACTTTATAAGCAGTTCGGTTTGCAATACTTCTGCCCAGGGTAATTTCATCGGCATATCCGATTTCGCCACCAATGGCAATTCCCCGGGAGATACAACTAATTTGAACAGGTAAATCCCTGAGTTTTTTGGCCAGATAAAACATGGTGGTATCCCCTTCTACCGTGGCACTGAAAGCCATGATAATTTCGTCAGGATTGTTTTTTTCAACCCTGTCGAGCAAGGCCTGAATGCGCAACTGGTCGGGGCCGATACCTTCCATGGGTGAAATGAGCCCACCAAGCACATGATAAACCCCATTAAACTGGGCTGTAGATTCGATACTCATCTGGTCGCTGAAATCTTCCACCACACAAATCAGCTTGTGATTGCGTGAAGGATTGGCACACACATTACACAGCTCATGGTCGCTCACATTGCCACATTCGCTGCACAACTTAAGCTCGGTTTTAATTTTGAGAATGCTGTCTGCCAGGTTCACCACTTCGTGCTCTGGGCGGTTGAGCAGATACATCACCATACGCAATGCCGAACGTTTGCCGATACCCGGAAAACCTGAAAGCGCCTCTACGGCCTGTTCTACGATACCCGATGTGAACTGCACACCGCGAAGTTAAGGATTTGGATCCGTTATGCCCCATCTGCATCACCAAGACAGGCATTTTCGTGATATTCCCCAAATAAGAAACCTCGTCTTTGGGTTTATTGTACTAATTTCGCTGAAAATTTATGCAGATTGAGGTTTTACAGGCCAAGATTCACAATGTTCGTATCACCCAAACCGAACTGAATTACACCGGCAGCATCACCATAGACATGGATCTGGTGGATGCCGCCGGGCTCATCCCTAATCAGAAGGTGCTGATTGTAAATAATAACAATGGTGAACGTTTCGAAACCTATATCATCGCCGGCGACCGCGGCACCGGCATCATTGGGCTCAACGGAGCAGCTGCACGCAAAGGCCAGGTGGGAGATGAACTGATCATTATGACCTTTGCCATCATGTCAAAAGACGAAGCCATTGCACATCAGCCCAAAAATATTTTCCCCGACAGAAACAACCGACTGGTTTGACGCTGAACAGAAAATCCATAACGAATGCCCTGCTGATTGTTCTCACCGCCCTTATTTTCCTTTGGATTGGGCTGAAAACCGACTGGACAGCGACCTGGAATGCCATACTTTCATCCGATTTAAAATGGGTTGCTGCTTCTGTTTGTATCATGATTTTTGGACACTGGCTGAGAGGTTACCGCTGGACCATGCTTACAGCGCCGGCAGGTTATCCGCTTAACTCAAAACGATCATTCTATGCTGTGATGAGCGGCTATCTCATCAATGTGGCAACCAGCCGCGGAGGAGAAGTAGTGCGCTGCGCCATGGCCGCCAAAACCGAAAAAGCACCTGCAGACTTGCTCATCGGAACTGTAGTTACCGAACGGCTGGTAGATATGCTCATGTTGCTGCTTGTATGCTTAACCGGCCTTTTGGTTGAATTTAAGCATATTTACGGCTTTTTCGAAAGCTATGTTCTAATTCCTGCAAGCAGCATGGCAACGCTGCAAAATGTTTTGATACTCGCCTCGCTAATACTATCGGTGATATTGTTTATAAAATTCAGAAAAAAGAAGACTGCAAACAATTCACCTGGAAAAATTGCCGGCCTCCTTTCAGGTTTTTCCAAAGGATTAAAAACCATTTTTGCGTTGGAAAAACCGGTTTTGTTTTTTATCTATTCCGCAGGCATCTGGTTTTGCTACATGCTGAGCGGATATTGTTTACTGCAGAGCTTGCCCGTCACGGCCCACATGGGCTTTGGCAGCTCCATCAGTCTGCTCATTTTCGCTGCCGTAGGCATTGCCATACCATTACCCGCAGGTGCAGGCGTTTGGGGTGCCATTTCATTTGGATTGCAGGCCGTTTATGCCCTGAGTGCCAAGGATGCCGAAACATTCGGTATTTTTAACCTTGCCTATCAAAACCTTTTCAGCATCATTGTGGGTGGCATCTGCTACCTGCTGATGATGATTGAAATTCGCAAAATGAAAACCACATGATGTCAACAGGTAAAATCTGGAATCGCGAAGATGCCGGACAAATGGCTGCTACACAAAAGGCCGCCGGAAAACGCATCGTATTTACCAACGGATGTTTTGATATTCTGCACGCCGGCCATGTTACCTACCTGCAGGAAGCCGCTGCACTTGGCGATTTTTTGGTGGTAGGAATCAACAGCGACGACAGCGTAAAACGGCTGGAAAAAAGCCCTGCGAGACCACTTCAAAACGAGTTTTCCCGCACTACCGTGATGGCAGCACTGCAATGTGTGGGAGCCGTTATTGTATTTGATGAAGATACCCCGCTGGATTTAATATTGGCCGTAAAACCGGATGTACTTGTAAAAGGTGCCGATTATAAGATTGAAGATATTGTAGGTGCAAAAGAAGTTTTAGCTGCGGGCGGCGAGGTTAAAACATTGGAATTTCTGCCAGGTTTCAGCACCAGCAACATAGAAAAGAAAATTCTGGACGCCAATCGCAACTTATGAAAGCCAGCCATGGGTGGACGGCCTTAAAATGGCTGCTAACGGGGGCAATCATCCTGTGGGCCGTTAATTTGCTCCAAAGCGGAATACCCTCACCTCAAAAAGTTTGGATTGCCCTAAAAACCATCCCCTGGTACTGGCATTTAGCCGCATTGCTTTCTGCCACAGCCAACTGGTGGACAGAAGCCGTTAAATGGCGCCTGCTGGTTTCCAATCTGGAAAAATTAAGTTTCAAAAATGCCTGGAAAGGACTGCTGGTGGGGGCTGCCGCCAATAATGTCATTCCATTCCGTGTGGGTGAATTCTTCGGCAGGGTTTTGTATTTAAAACCTGAAAACAGACCGGCGGCCCTACTAAACAATTATTTTGGTGCAACCTGCCAAACCCTGATAACACTGGCCGCAGGCATTCCTGCTGCTTATGCCTTGATGGGTAAAGAAGCCGAAGAATATGGTCGCCACAGTGTGTTTTATATCCTGCCTCTGATTTTACTGCTGGGGATTGCGTGGCTGATGGTAAGAAACCGTGCGAAAAAACCGGAATGGCTGGAGAAATGGCTGATGGGTTTCAAACATTTTTCGGTCCTTCAAATTATCGGCACTTTCGGCCTCTCTGCACTTCGCTACCTGATATTCGGCGGGTTCTATGCTTTTTTCGTAATCCAGTTTCAGCTAACGGATTTTTCTACAGCACTCACAGGCGTGGCATGCATTTTCTTCATTCAAACCTTCACCCCGGGCATGATCTATACCGATGCTGCAGTCAGACTCAGCTTACCACTTTTTGTTTTCGCACTCCCCGATCACCAAAAACCGCTTTTACTGGTCATTGCTGTGATCAATTATTTTCATAATGTTTTGCTGCCCGCATTCATCGGGCTAATAATTTTTATATTGCATAAATGGAAACCATAGGCATTTTAGCAATAGGTGCCGCTTTTTTGGTATTGGCAGGATTTTTAAGTCTGGTGATACCTGTCTATCGTTTCCAATTACATCATAAAACTACCCAAAATTTTGAACCCAAAACCGGGTTTTCAATAGTGGTGGCTTTCAGAAATGAAAAAAACAACCTTCCTGCATTATACGAATCAATCTGCGGATTAAATTATCCCAAACATCTGATAGAATGGGTACTTTGTGACGACCATAGCTACGATGATGCAAAAAAGTGGATTTTGCATACCCAAAAAACGTCACCTTTTCCTATCATTTACTGCGAAAACACCAATGCAAGCGGCAAAAAAGCTGCCCTGGCCCTTGCCGCTGAAAAGGCCACGTTTGACACCCTGTTTTTTACCGATGCTGATTGCATTCTTCCGCCCAATCTGCTGCTAACTATGGAAGAAAAAATTTCAACCGAAAAATTAATATTTATAGCCGGACCAGTCAGCTACATTGTAAATCATTCAATCCTAAATTTTTACCAATGCACAGAGAGTGCCTTACTGATGGCACTTACAGCCGATGCTTTCCGGAGAAATAAACCACTGATGGCCAATGGTGCCAATTTATGTATAAACAAAAGCTTGTTTACAGAGGCACAAGCCGCCAGAGCAGATATGCAAATACCCGGTGGCGATGATATTTATTTACTGGAATATGCCATGCAAAAAAATCCGGATGCCTGCCATTTTTTGGGTACTACAGAAAATACAGTACAAACCCTCCCTGAAAAAACATGGGCCGATTTGTTAAATCAACGCACAAGGTGGGCCGCTAAAGTGCGTTTTCAGCAGCATAATTCCGGTAATATATGGCAACTGTTTTCCCTGTTTTTTTCGCTTTTTTACCTGGGATCCATTTGCCTGATTCCATGGATTGGATGGACCACGGCCGGAATTTCCGTGTTGGGGAAAATGCTTGCTGATTTTATATTGCTTCAAAGGATTTTACCTGGTTTTAGATACCCCGTAAAGCTGCTTTTCATTCCGGCTTATTCTTTCATTCAGATTTTCATCATTTTATATACCGGCTTTCGCGCTCGTTATGGAACTTATCAATGGAAAGACCGCAAATATTAATTTAACCATAGTTGCCGGGTAAATGATTATTTTCGCAAACATGCGCTGGTTCATTTTGGGGCTGATGGTGTTTTTTTCGCAGCAACTAAGTGCGCAGTTTTCAGATAGTTTCAGCGACGGTGAATTAAATAATAATCCAAAATGGATTTATAATACAGGCGATTTTGAAGTTTTATCGGGAAGACTAAAAACCCTCAATGCCATTGGAAGCACAATTAAATATGGCATTTCATCGCTTGCAAATTACGATTCTGCCGAAATCTATACCTGGGAATTTCAATACGGCATCAATCCCAGCAGTGCCAATTACACAGAATTCTGGATTGCTGCAGACACATTCGCAGAAAAAGCCAGAAATGGCTATTTCGTTAGGGCCGGTAATACCAAAGATGAAATCAGTTTGTATAAAATGGTTAATGGCACCGCAACCGAAATTATATCCGGTGCAGATGGCGAATTAAATAAAACCAATAATCATTACCGTGTATGGCTGGAAAGAGTTGGAGACTCCGTTCACCTGTACAGAAAAGATTTAATAAATAGTATTACAACTAAAGAAGGCAGTGTATACGAGCCGGCATTGAAAGGTGGTAAATATGTAGGTATTCATGTAATTCAAAACGGAACAACCGTCATTGGCAAACATTTTTTCGATAATATTTATATTGGAAATAAAATCAAAGACACACTTCCACCGCGCATGTTAAAAGCGGGCTTTATTTATCCAAATAAAGTATCCGTAACATTTAATGAGCCGGTTAAAAATATTCAAACTTCGCAGTTTACACTTACCGTAAATGGCATTGCCTTGGGTAATCCTGCAAGCATCATCCCGGATTTCACCGCACCTGAAAATTGTATTTTACAGTTTTCACAAAATATTAAAACCAATGTAAACTGCTTATTAAGTAATCAGGGAACTGCTGATATCGCAAATAACGTATCAACATTAAATACCAAAAGTTTCTTATCGCTATTTGCTGATACAGCATCACTTAATGATATCATTTTTACAGAAATTATGGCCACGCCTGTTCCTTCTGTCGGTTTACTGCCCGAAGAAGAATATGTGGAATTATACAACCGTTCTGCGAAATGGATAACCCTGAAAAACTATAAACTCAGTGATAAAACCAGTAGCGTTTCCCTGCCGGATTCGGTTATTCCACCATACAGCTATTTCACCATTGCTAAAAACACTGCACTGAAACTCGACACCCTCGGCCGTTGGGTGGGCGTTGGCACACTGCCCTCATTGAACAATGATGGCGATTTCATCAACTTATTCAATCACAGGGGTGAAAAAATTTGCAGCATCGACTATCTGTCTTCCTGGCATACCGATGCATTTAAATCAAAAGGCGGCTGGAGTCTGGAAAGAATTGACACCGGATATTATTGCATAGATGACAATAACTGGAGCAGCAACAAGGACATGGGCGGCACACCCGGACAGCCCAATTCTGTTGGCGGCAAAATAACCGCACCGGAAACATTCCTCAGCCATGCATACATGCCTGAAGCCAACGTAACATCGCTGTTTTTCAGTGCTCCGGTAGACAGTGCATCCGCTTTTTTATTAACCAATTATTCATTGACTTCCACAGGTGAAAACCCCTTTCGAATTGCAGGGATTAGTCAGGACAATAAAATTATTTCGTTACAATGGCTGAATAATTTTGTTCCCAATCAAATAGAATTTATTGCTGTAGATAAGCTGAAAAGCTGCGGCGGCATTGTTTTTCCCGCTGAAACCGTAATGGCTGGAAGACCGGATACTGCAAAAGAAATAAAGAATATTTATATCAATGAAATACTGTTTGATCCTGTAGCAGACGGCTCGGACTATTTAGAAATATATAATGCAGGAAATAAAATAATAGACCTTAAAAATATTGCCATTGCCGGAATCAATGATACCGGAGCTATTTATCAGATATCTTCATTTATTGAAAACAGATCTTTATTACCGAACCAATACCTGGCCCTTACCGCAAATCCTTTCAACATTAAAAAACAATATCACAAAAACGACAAAAGGGCCTTACATACAATAACAGATTTGCCCACCATGTCTAATGACAAAGGCAATATTAAACTTGTAAGCAGGCCGGGCAAAACCCTGGATAGTTTAACATACGAGGACAATTACCACAGCCCTGTAATCAGCAATAAAGATGGGATAGCACTGGAAAAAACCCAACCTAATGCTCCATCAAACCAAAAACAATACTGGACCTCTGCCACTTCCTCTTCGGGTTATGGCACACCGGGTTTGCCTAATTCCCAACTGAATACTTTTATAACAGACAGCCGCCGCCATTTTCTCTTGCTTAATGAAGTGGTAACACCCAATAATGACGGCGATAATGATATGCTGAAAATCAAATGTAACCTGCCCGAACCCGGATACTGGATAACCCTGCATATTTTTAATGAAAATGGATTTTTATTCACAACCCCATTTAAAAACTATGCTGTGGGTGCCGATGATGTAATTCAATGGGATGGAAACACAGACGGCAATATCATTCCCGCAGGAAATTATGTTATAAAAATAGAGGCATTCCGTCAGAATGGTGCCACGGTTAAAGGCAAATTAACATTTTCGGTAAATCGCTGATGTGATGAACACTGCGCTTAAACAAGAATGGATGAAATCCTTGTCTGCTTCGCTGGGATTGGGAGAAGCAGAGGCCTGCTATCGTATTTATGAACGATGGCTTGCAGACAGAAATCTTGAATTGGGGCAGCGTGAAATGCAAATTATTATTGATCGCCTCCTATATCACGAACCCATTCAGTATATTATCGGTGAGGCCTGGTTCTATGGACTTCCATTTCAAGTGAACAAACACACGCTCATTCCCAGACCTGAAACAGAAGAATTGTGTGAACTCATCATTAAAAAAACAACAAGAGAAAACCTCAATATACTTGACGTAGGAACCGGCTCAGGTTGCATACCCATTGCCATTCTAAAATATAAAACCACCTGGAAAGCCAAGGCAATTGATATTGACCGCGAAGCCATAAACACAGCTGTCATTAATGCGGACAATGCTGGAGTTTCGGAGCGAATTGTCTTTGAAGTATGCGATTTTATAAACAATGATATTTCCCTTGACAAATGGGATCTAATTGTATCAAATCCCCCGTATATAGATCGTGCAGAGCAAAACACCCTGAATTCAAATGTTATTGACTGGGAGCCCCATGCAGCTCTTTTTCCGGAAGGCAATGATCCACTTGTGTTTTACAAAAAACTGGCAGTATTATTAAATAGGCAGCAAAAGGGTTGCGAACTGTGGGCAGAAATAAATCATGATTATGCTGTGGAAACATTAGCACTTTTCGATGTGTTTTCAAAAAAAGAAATAATCAAAGACCTGAGTGGCAATTTTCGTTTTCTGCATGCCATTAAATAAAAAAGGGGGCTTGGTGCCCCCTCTTAAATTATCATTGTTAATGATTACTTAGCCAGTGAAATACCGTCCTTCACTTTCTTCAGCAGACCGCTTTTGTAGATCTGTGTGAGGGTGGTGTACATGCCCTGGTAGAAACGCTTTTTGTCGGTTTCTCCGCTTTTCGCGAATAATGCAGCAATCAAATCCGCAGATTTAACGGTTTTGGGAGCCGTTTTCATATAGTCCAGAATCATACTTTTCTTGGTAGGCTGACCTTTACGTGGTCTTCCACCGCGCTTTACAGCGTTTTTGGGTGGTCTTCCGCGGCGGGCAGCAGGTTTGGGAGCAGCAGGACGACCCGGTTTTCTGCCCTTTTTGGCAGGACGTCCCGGACGACGGCGCTTGGCCTTCATCCGCTCTTTCATTTTCTCTACTTTTTTGGCAGCTTTAGCCTCCGCTTTTTCAACCAACTTTGCAGCTTTGGCATCCATTTTTGCCAATTGCTTGTCTGCCGCGGCTTTGGCCTTCTTCAAAGCCGTTGCCATCGCTTTCATTTGTTTTTCAATGGCCTCAAAAACGTTTACTGCAGGTTTTACAGCCCTGCGACCACGCTTTTTACCCTGAACTTTATTTTTTGAACCCGGTTTGCGACCTCTTTTTTTAGGGGCTGCAGCCACTGCAGGAGCCGCTGTTGCTGGCTTTGCTGCTGCTTTTGGTTTACGTGCCATAATTTATTTTTATTGATTTAAATGGTGGTGCAAAAATTGCATTATTTTTTAACATATCAAAATAATTATTAATAAAATACATATTTTTTTTACCTAAAAAAGACAAATAAAAAAAATTATATAATCGCTAATATATGATATTCTGATACTTACAATTTAATTTATGTGCATTTATATGAAAAATAAATACTTAAAATAAACCCCATCTTAAAACCAAAATATCTTATACGCGTTAATACTATTTGATTAATTCGATTTTAACAATGATTTGAATCACTAAGTATTAGGATTTTTAATCACATTATCATCGGAAAATTAAAAAATATAGATGACCTAACCTGTGCATGTGGTAATTTTGCAGGAATTTTGAAATTGCTCAATGCAATAAATACTGCCGCTGACGTATCGCTTCTAAAGGAAGATGATTTACAAAATCTCAGCCATGAATGCAGGGAATTTCTCATCCAAACCATTCTGAACACCGGCGGACATTTTGCAGGAAATCTGGGCGTAGTGGAACTAACGGTTGCCCTATTAAACATTTTTAATCCTGAAAAAGATAAGATAGTTTGGGATGTTGGCCATCAGAGTTACGTATACAAAATGCTCACCGGTCGCCGCGAAGCCATAAAATCCATCCGTTCTTTTGGCGGCATTGCCGGCTTCCCCAAGCGTGGTGAAAATCCTGCGGATCATTTTGGCACCGGACACTCCAGCACCGCTGTGTCGGCAGCACTGGGTATGGCTGTAGCAGCCCAACTTCAGGGGAACCATGATGATGTTCATATCGCTGTGGTTGGTGATGGTGCACTAAGCGGCGGAATGGCTTTTGAAGCACTGAACAATGCAGCGGCCAGCCATGCAAATTTGCTGATCATCATCAATGACAACCAGATGAGCATTGATGCCGGCACAGGAGCCATGAATGAACATCTCGCCGGCATAAAACCCGGCCAGCCCAATATTTTCACCCAACTTAACCTTGACTACTTCGGTCCTGCAGATGGACACAATCTCCATGAATTGCTGAATCATCTGAAACATTTGAAATCCTTAAAACATCCCAGGATTCTGCACATTAAAACAATTAAAGGAAAAGGTTATGCCCCGGCTGAAGCAGAACAAACCAAGTGGCACAGCACAGGAAAATTTGTTAAGATCGAAGCCCGTAAATCAACCGAAGCACAAAAATGGCATGAAACAGCCGGACAAACCATGCTTGAAATCGCATCGCAGCACAAGCACGTGGCCTGTATCACCCCTGCTATGCCCAGTGGAAGCGGACTCGTAAAAGGATTCTCCTCTTTCCCCGAACGTTTTTTTGATACCGGCATCGCAGAACAACATGCCGTTACTTTCGCTGCCGGACTGGCCTCAAACGGCATCAAACCATTTTTGTTTATTTACTCAACTTTTCTGCAGCGCGGCTATGATCAGGTGATTCATGACATTGCCCTGCAAAATCTGCCGGTAGTTATTTGCATTGACCGTGCCGGGCTGGTGGGTGATGACGGGCCAACACACCATGGGGCCTTCGATATACCCATGCTTCGCTGTATACCCGGTTTAAAGCTCTTGGCTCCCGCATCTGCCTCAGAATTAACTGCCATGATGCAACAGGCCGTCCACGCAGATTATCCCATAGCCATTCGTTACCCCAAAGGCCCCATACCCGATTTTTTCCCGGATTTTAATAGTGATGATATTTTAAATCATCAAGGCATCTGTCTTAAAAACGGAGAAAAAGTAGCCATTATCAGCACAGGCAATGCCACCAATCTTGCCCGTGAGGCGTTACTACGCTCAAATACGATTGCTGCACACTACCATTTTCCTGTTATTCACCCCATTAGCAATGCCATCAGCCAGGATTTAAAAAACAGATTCTCCCATATCATCACCGTTGAAGATGGCGCTGTTGCAGGCGGATTTGGTGAGTCTGTTGCTCAAAACCTCTTCTCTGACGGCTTTTCAGGAACAATTCAGAACCTGGGCATACCGGATTTTTTCGTTACCCACGGCAGCAATGAAATACTCTACGATCTTTGCGGTTATTCTCCTGAAAAAATTGCAAAAGCAATTTCTGATGCCTTAAACAAGCCCGGCCACCCAGTTATTAACTAATGTCTGCCCCTGTGGGGTAAGTATACTTTCGGGATGAAACTGAACACCCTGAATAGGCAGCGTTTTATGCCGTATCCCCATGATTTCACCCCCGCAATGTGCTGTGGTTATTAATGGAATATCTTCAGCAACAGATTCAAGCACAAGACTGTGATACCTGCCAACCTGCAGCGGATTGGGCAATCCTTTATACACACCTTCACCGTCATGATTGATAAAATGCGCTTTGCCATGTACCGGTTTTTCTGCCCTCACCAGCCGGCACCCAAAATGCATGCCCAAGGCCTGGTGCCCCAGGCAAACACCCAGAATGGGCAATTTGACCACAACCTCGCTCAAAACAGGCATCAGCAATCCTGCTTCCTCCGGTGTACAAGGCCCCGGACTGATAACCATTCCGCTGTAATCAGCTGCTGAAAAGTCAGCCGGTGAAATTTCATCATTGCGTTTAACCGTTACTTCAGTTCCCGCCAGCATCAGATAATGCACCAGATTCCAGGTAAATGAGTCGTAGTTATCAAGCAGTAACACCTTCATCCTGTCATCCTTTTGATGCACCCGTGTAAAACGCCTTGCCATAATCCGGCTCGAAATAGGCCAGATCAGCAATTTCACCTGCGGTAAACAACCGTGTCGCATCGCTGCACATCCATTCCGCACTCACATTACAATGATGTGACCGGTAATCTGCAAACGCAGGTATTAACGCCTTGACTTTATCCACAGCATTGCCGCAAAAAACCACATCTTTTCCTATGTAATCACTCCAAACACCTTCCGACAAGATCTTATTGCTAAGTGGTTCCAAAACTTCAAAGGCGGGGCCATAAATAGCAAAAAACACCTCATTGCGGCGTGCATCCATGGCGCATATATAGCAGTCTGCCAACAAACCTTCAGCAGCGGCCTGCTTGGCCATGAGTTGCAACCCATCGCAAGCAATAAGCGGTATTCCAAAACCATAACAAATGCCTTTGGCCAAACTCGTTCCTATTCTAAGACCGGTGTATGAACCCGGACCCTTGTTAACCGCAACTGCGTTTATTTTACTGCCCCGCTCCTTCGATAACCCTATCAGCCGGGAAACCAGCACCGGAATTTGCTCTGCATGTGCATTTTCATTAGTTGTACTGAGTAGTTCCAAACACCGCCCATCCTCATCTGCCAATGCCACAGAACCAAAAGCCCCTGATGTTTCAATGCAGAGTATCATAAAGGATTTGACATTTTTTTAAAATGCCCGTTTAGCTGAATTTTCTCTTTCATCTGGCTGAGTGCACTCAGGGAAGAAAGCAGATTTTTCAAATGATGAATAATGTAAAGTTGCCTGTCCGACATACCCGTAAGCGCTGCCAGTTCGATCTCCTGCTCGGGCAATAAACCACACTTGTGAACCCAAACTGCGAAATCCGCTCCCGGATCCGGGAAATGCCCACCATCGAATTGGGTATGGCTGTATAGTTCTTTCAACAAATCGCCAATCCTTAGCTTAAGCTCTTTATCTTCGTTATCAGTGAATGAAATATCCCGTACAAAGCCACCCCCATAAAGCTTGCCATGGGCTACAGGATGAAAATCCAGCAATTCAAACCTGGAAATAGCATCACACTCTATATCCATTTCACCACCCGGCCAGGTATTTACAAGCCGCACATGGCCCAGTTCTGTTCCGGTTCCTTCCAGTTTCCCATTAAAAACTATCGGCATACCGAAAGTGGTATTTTCTTCCATGCACTCGTGGATAAGCTGCCTGTAGCGGGGCTCAAAAATATGCAGACGCACTTTTTCCCCTTCAAATACAACCAGTTCCAGCGGAAAAAGGGGTAGATACTTCATATATCACTGCAAAGCTAATTGAAAAATCTTTTGCCCTTGTTTTTCCGTGTTCATCGCAATAAAAGCAACCTTGTTGTTCGGGTTGTCTAAAGCTATAAAAACCGGCGAAATCAACCTGTTTGATTTATCTTTGCAAAATAAAAACCAACATGTCTGAAGAAGTTTATATCGTAGGCGCCATGCGCACCGCCATGGGTAGTTTCAATGGAACCCTCTCAACTATGAGTGCCCCAAAACTGGGCGCAGCCGCCATAAAAGCCGCACTGGAAAAAAGTGGCGTATCTCCCAATGCCGTTCAGGAGGTTTATATGGGTTGCGTATTGCAAGCCGGTGTGGGACAAGCACCAGCACGCCAAGCTGCTAAGTTTGCAGGTATACCTGATAACGTCCCCGCCACCACCATTAATAAAGTGTGTGCCAGCGGAATGAAATCCGTAGCACTGGCAGCCCAAAGCATCATGCTGGGTCACAACGACGTGGTTGTAGCAGGCGGCATGGAAAACATGAGCATGGTACCGCACTACCTCACCAACAGCAGAACTGGCACCAAATATGGCAATATCACAATGCTGGATGGCCTGCAGCATGATGGCCTGACTGATGTTTACAACAACACCGTTATGGGAACCTGTGCAGAACTTTGCGCCAAGGAATACGGTTTTAGCCGCGAAGATCAGGATGCCTTTGCCATTGGCAGTTATAAAAAGTCCGCCGCCGCATGGGCTGCCGGAAAATTTAGCAATGAGGTTACCCCTGTTACCATCAGTACCCGCAAGGGAGACATTGAGTTTGCCGAAGATGAAGAGTATAAAAATGTAAACTTCGACAAAATACCTGCACTCAAGGCGGTGTTTGCCAAAGACGGAACCATCACAGCAGCCAACGCCAGCACCATGAACGACGGTGCAGCTGCACTGGTGCTGGTGAGCGGTAAAAAGCTAAAGGAACTGGGACTGAAACCCCTGGCCAGAATTGCAGGTTTCGCCGATGCGGAGCAGGCCCCCGAATGGTTCACCACAACCCCAAGTAAAGCATTACCCATCGCAGCCGAAAGGGCCGGTGTATCTGTTTCAGATTTGGAATTTGTTGAATTCAACGAGGCGTTTTCCGTAGTAGGCCTTGCCAACAATAAAATTCTTGGTTTAAACCCCGATAAGGTCAATGTAAATGGCGGGGCCGTATCGCTGGGACATCCACTGGGGGCCTCCGGCGCACGTATATTGGTAACACTGGTACATGTTCTGCACCAGCAAAATGCCCGCTGGGGTGGAGCCGGTATCTGCAATGGCGGTGGCGGAGCCAGTGCCATGGTTATTGAACGTTGCTGATGCTAAATTTTGCGGCAGCCAATATAAATGTGTTGCCCTTCGTTTAATCTATTGAAATGCTTATGCGGTTACCCCTTTTGATAGTGTTGCTCGGTAGCACTTGCACCTTTGCCCGAAATGCAGACAGTTCCGCCCTAAAGCAACTGAAAGAAGGGGAAAACCGGCTTAAAGAAATTGCACCTAAATTTATTGCTGCTGCAACCGATGCGGAACGAACAGAGGCGGCATGGCAGGTATACCGCACCCTCGATACACTACTATCGTTGCCTGAAAGCTTTGATTATGGCTGGGATTCACTGCGCACCAAAACCATTTCCATTCTATCAGCTCCGGATCATAAAGTAAGAATCTACACCTGGAATCTGATTCTGAAAGATGGCAGTTTCAAGCACTTCGGTTACCTGCAAACCCGCAGAAAGAAGAATTTGGAAACCTATCCACTATTGGATACAACCGCAATTCAAAGCAAGGAAATTGTAGACGAAGAGCTCGATCCATCCACCTGGCCAGGTGCCCTTTACTATAAACTCATCCCCTTTAAAAAAGGTAGAAAAACACGGTATTTGCTATTTGGGTTTGATGGCAACACCATTAACAGCAACAAAGCTGTGATGGAAGTTTTGTGGATCTCAAAAACGGCTCCGGTGTTCGGTTTTCCGGCCTTCCGTCAGGGCGAAGATGACCCCAGTGCCGAATGCAGGGTAATTATGGAATGTCACAACGATGTGAAACTTTCATTTTATTACGAAGAAGAAAAGCAGATTGTGATTGCAGATAAATTGGTTCCTTCGTTTCCGGAGGCCAAAGACGATCCTTATTATTACATACCCAGCGGCGATTACGACATTTATAAGCGAAATCGCAAAGGCACATGGATACGCAGGGATTTGAAAGATTGGGACCTTGGACAGGGTGAAATGCGCCCGTCGCCCTTACCGCGACCCATGCCGCCTCCGCCAGACAAACAGTAAATTACAGACAGGATCCTATTGTTTGCATTTTTGCCGCTGTTTCCGCCCATTCCGCATTGGCTTTGCTCAAGGAATTAATACCTGCTCCTGCATGCAATACTGCGTATGTACCCCGCCATTCGCAACAACGCAGATTAACCCATAAATGAGGCCTTCCCTCTCGAAAATAACCCAGGTAGCCCGTAAACAAACCCCTGTCTTGATGCTCACCGGCAGCGATAATGGATAATGCAATTTCTTTGGGTAAGCCACCCACAGCAGGTGTGGGGTGCAAGCGTGCTGTTAATTCCAGTATCTTACTCTTTGGCAATGTAAATCGATAAGGTTTAACCAGATGCCGCAGTGTCCCGGCACGGATTACATCGGCTTTGCCGGATTCAATAATCTGTGCACCCATCTGATGTAAAACCTGCTCCAAAAACTGCTGCGTGGCTGCATTTTCATCAATCTCCTTACCTGTCCATTCCGCGCCTTCGTCCAGCAATGTTCCCGCCATGGATACAGTTTCCCAGTCTTCCGCTCGGGGCTGTATCAGGATTTCCGGAGTTGCCCCAAGCCAGGTGCCAAACTGCGGGTGATGAACAATGCTGACAAATGCTTCAGGATAGCGCTCACAAGCCGTTAAAAACGCACTAAAAAGTGAATTCCTGGTGTTGCATATCATTTGCCTTGCGGCAACAACCTTATGCACTTTGCCCTCGGAAATATTCTGTTGTATACTATCTATATAACCTTGCCAAGCCGACGGCTGCATCACTTGATGATTACCATGATCAACGACCTTTATGTTATCAGTCCAGCTTTGCAACAAATGAATATCTGAGCATAACTGCCCCCTTAAATAGTAGCACGGGGCCTGCGCGTCCCATGGTTTGAATACAAATCCTTCATCAAGATTTATTTGCGGAAGTTCCGCTGATTGAAATTCACCCCATAACCCCACCGGATTTTCACCGGGCGAACGCCATATAGCAAAACCAATGCTCATGGCATTTTCAAGGGTACTACGGCCAGGGTGATGGATCCTTTGCAGATTCTGACGCCTTTTTGATTGCAGATATTCACCTCCCAAACCTGTGATGTTCTGCCGAGATGGATCGCTGTGGCCTTACCTGTCACCACCTCTCCCTCAAAAGCAGGTTTGATATGGTTACAAGTGACAGACTGCCCAAATGCCACCCAATTTGACCGCTCAAGGCAAAGATTGCCCGCCATGCTTCCCAGGGTTTCTATCAACGATAATGAAGCACCCCCATTTAACATACCCAGTGGCTGTATGGTTCTATCATCCACCGGCATTTCCGCACACAGGTAATCAGGGCCTATTTCCGTAAAAACAATACCCAAAGCTGTATTCAACGTATTTTTACAACGCTCGTTTAATGCGGCTGTGGTTATATTCGTGGGGTCAAAAAAAATGGAGTCCAATCTTCCGCAAAATTCAGCTTCTGTGACCATAAAAACAATTTATTTAATACGCCACGGACAAACCGATTTTAATAAAATGGGGATTGTGCAGGGTTGTGGCGTGGATACGGATCTCAATGAAACAGGCCTCTGGCAGGCACAAAGATTTTTTGAAGCATACAGCCACCTCAGTTTCGATCCCATATTTGTAAGCCAGCTCAAACGAACCCATCAGACGGTGGCCCCTTTCGTTGAAAATAACAATACTGTTAAAAAGATTGTTCCTGAACTCGATGAGATTAACTGGGGCGTTATGGAAGGGCTGGTCCCCACACCCGAGAGCTCGGCGCGGTTTCATGCGATGGTTGCATCCTGGAGAACCGGTAACCTCCACGAAGCTGTGGAGGGCGGAGAAACGCCCCTGGCCCTTTTTGAGAGACAAAAGCTAGGCCTGGAAACCATTGAAGCTCATATTTCGGATAAACCCGCACTCGTTTGCATGCACGGCAGGGCCATGCGCAGCTTTTTATGCCTGATGACCGGACATCCGCTGCACCTGATGGATGACTTCGAACACAACAACGTCTGCCTTTACGTTCTGCAAAAACAACTTCATGAAAGCCATTACCGCATTGTGCTGCATAATTGCACTGCTCATCTGGCTTAGGATTCCGTAATTTTGTATGCAGGTGAATAACGACATTGAAATTAGCATCATTGACCGCGAAGGGGTTACACACAGCGTAACTGCTCCTACCGACATGAATTTAAACCTGATGGAAGTGTGCAAATTGCACGATCTGCCCGTTAAAGGAGAATGCGGTGGTATGGCCATGTGCGCCACCTGCCAGGTGTATGTGGAAAGCAACCACCCCCTACCCGAAGCTTCTGATGATGAATTGGCCATGCTCGATCAGGCATTTTTTGTAAAAAACAACAGTCGGCTGGGTTGTCAGATCCATATAAACCCCCATTTGAGGGGTTTAATCGTTCGCATTGCCCCGGAAAACGGATAATTTTTCGTTTTCTCTTGATAAATTCAATGTTTATAGTTATTTTTGCAGTCCTTTTTTCGGAAAATGGCAAATCATAAATCAGCAATCAAACGCATCAGGGCTAACGAAGCCAAGCGGGATGTAAACCGCTACCAGCATAAAACTGCCCGCACCGTGGTTAAAGCAATCCGCAAAGCAGAAAACAAAGGCGAAGCAGAAGGATTGTTATCAAAGGCATTCAGCATGCTTGACAAGCTGGCCAAGAAAAACATCATTCACAAAAACAAAGCCGGAAACCTGAAGAGCAGCTTGAAAAAGCACGTTGACTCTCTGGCTTAATTTTAGAAATAAACCATTGAAAGCCACCCGATAGGGTGGCTTTTTTTATGTCTTCTTCAAAAAGGCACGGCAATTTCTACAAAGCCATTTCTTTTCTGAAAACAATGTTTTGGCAGTACCCTTAGCATCATTCATTAAGCAAGACGGATGCTTTGCACAATGCGGTAAACCCAGATTGTGGCCCATTTCATGTAAGGTTACCAGCGTAAGAAATGTATCTGTTCTGTTGCCGAATTGCTTCAATCGAAATTCAGACACGATGCACGCTTCCCCGGGCTTATAGCCCAATCCAAAAATACCCCAATGCGGATAGGGCCCCTTCCGGGTATAAATATCACGGGTGGTTACACCCAGAATCCGGTCATAATTGCTCGGTTTCTGCTTTTTCAACCATTCCAACATGGCTGGTGCACTGTATCTGTCGGTGCTCTTCAATCGGCTATTTTCCGGCATTGCCTTGCGCGGCAATACCCCAACCTTCATTCCATAAAACAACCTGAGCTCCCTTGCCAGCAATTGTATTCGCCTGTCGGAAACATCAGACAGCGGCAATAAAGCCGTTGAAGATGAGTCTTCGGCCTCTACCAACTTAGTAACTGTGTCTGATTGACAAGTGATGAGCAGCGGAGCCAAAAAAGCGGTTAAAAAGAATCTCATACCCAAACAACGCAAAAACGTTGTGGAATATTATTCGCCGTGAACCAGTGTACCCACCGATTCTCCGTTTAGCAATCGGCTGAAATTGCCGGGTTTGTTCATATCAAAAACAATGATGGGCTTCTTATTTTCCTGACAAAGGGTAATGGCTGTAAGGTCCATCACTTCCAATCCAAGATCATACACATCTTTGAATGAAATGCTGTCAAATTTCTTTGCATCGGGCACTTTTTCTGGATCTGCAGAATAAATCCCGTCCACACGAGTACCCTTAATGACCACATCGGCCTCTATCTCAACGGCACGTAGCGATGCTGCCGTATCTGTGGTGAAGTAAGGATTGCCCGTTCCGGCACCAAATATCACAACCCTGCCCTTTTCCAGATGACGCATGGCCCTTCTGCGTATGAACGGCTCTGATATTTGCTCCATCTTTATGGCAGACAATAAACGTGTTACCAGCCCTGCCTTTTCAAAAGCACCCTGCAAGGCCATGGCATTGATCATGGTGGCCAGCATACCCATATAATCGCCGGTAGCACGGTCAACCACCCCACCCTGAGCACCTTTCAAGCCGCGGAATATATTTCCGCCACCAATTACAATGGCTATTTCCACACCAAGTGCTGCCGCTTTCTTCACTTCCAGTGCATATTGTTCCAACATTTTGGGGTCAATGCCGTATTGCTGATCGCCCTGCAGGCTTTCACCACTCAGTTTTAGGAGTACGCGTTTGTATTTCATGATGGGTTATTTATGGGTACAAAAAAAAATCCCCCAAATTTGGGGGATTTTTTTTGATATCTGATTATCCTAATTGAATTCTTTTGAATTGTTTTACAGTCAAACCGGGTTCAACGTCAGTCAGCATTTTTCCAACAGATTTGCTGTTGTCTTTCACAAATTCCTGATTCAGCAGGGTGCTTTCCTTGTAGAACTTCTCAACCTTACCCTGGGCAATCTTGTCCAGGATGGCTTCTGGCTTGCCTTCTGCACGGGCCTGTTCACGACCGATTTCCATTTCGCGGGCAACTACATCTGCAGAAACATCTGATTTATCTACGGCAATAGGATTCATGGCAGCAATCTGCATGGCTACGTCCTTGCCGGCAGCTGTATTGGCCTCAGAGGGTGTATTGTTCATTTCCACCAACACTCCGATGCGGTTTGCCCCGTGTATGTATGAAACCACATTCTCCCCTTTAACCAGGGCATAGGCAGTAACGTCAATCTTTTCGCCAATTTTGGCAACTTCATCCAACAAACGGCCAGCGATCGTACCACCGGATATTGACAGATTTTTAAGATCTTCCAGGGTTGCGGGCTCTGCACTCAAAGCAGCTTCAGCAATTTCTTTTGCAAAAGCTACAAATGCTTCGTTCTTGCCCACGAAATCAGTTTCACAGGTAAGCTTGATGGCAGCTCCTTTTTTAGAATCGGCCGAGGTTACAGCAATTACTGCACCTTCCGACGCTTCACGATCTGCGCGGTTGGCAGAAATTTTTGCTCCCTTTTTGCGGAGATAATCCATGGCCGCTTCAAAATCACCATTGGTTTCGGTTAGGGCCTTTTTGCAATCCATCAAACCGGCTCCGGTCATCTGGCGCAATTTATTTACATCAGCAGCACTAATGCTCATAGTTTGGTTATTAAAAATTAAATAATGGGTTAGTGTGTAAAGATCAGATTACGCTTCTGAAGTAACTGCCTCTTTGTTTTCAGGGGCATCTTCTTCAGGCTTCTCACGGCGACGTTCCTGTGTTCCTTCAATGATGGCGTCTGCCAGCTCAGAAATAATCAGGTTGATGCTTTTTGAAGCATCATCGTTTCCGGGGATAGCAAAATCTACAACGGTTGGATCTGAGTTGGTATCTACCAAGCCAAAACAAGGAATACCCAAACGATGGCTCTCGGCAACGGCGATGTGCTCACGCTTAACGTCAACCATCAGAATGGCACCGGGAAGTTTGCTCATATCTTCAATGCCACCAAGCATTCTGGACAATTTTGCTTTTTCGCGGTCCAACATCAAACGTTCTTTTTTGTTGATACGCTCGAATGTGCCGTCAGTTGCCATTTTATCAATGTTCTGCATGCGCTTGATGCTGCGACGAACAGTCTGAAAGTTGGTAAGCATGCCACCCAGCCAGCGCTCAGTAACGTAGGGCATGTTGGCACGTCTTGCATGCTCTGCCACTATTTCCTGGGCTTGCTTTTTGGTAGCCACAAACAGTATTCTGCGACCGGATTTCGCAATATTGCGAATGGCGGCTTTGGCTTCTTCCAGTTTGGCTTCGGTTTTCTTCAAATCAATAATATGGATACCATTCTGCTCCATGAAAATATAGGGAGCCATTTTGGGATTCCACTTGCGGGTAAGGTGACCGAAGTGTACACCGGCATCCAGAAGATCTTGTTGGGTATAGGCCATGTTGTTGTATTAACGCTTAGAGAATTGGAAACGCTTACGGGCTTTTTTCTGACCACTCTTCTTACGTTCTACAACGCGTGAGTCGCGGGTCATGAAACCGGCGGCCCTGAGGGCAGGTTTAAATTCGGCATTTAAATCGGTGAGTGCCTTGGCTATGCCCAAACGGATGGCTTCTGCCTGTCCGCTGATGCCGCCGCCGCGTACATTCACATTAACATCAAATTTTCCTTCATTATCGGTCACCGAAAGAGGGCTTGAAATAGAAGTCCGGTGCCAGGGCAACGGAAAATAAACTTCAAACGCGCGGTGATTGATGGTGATAGTACCATTTCCTTCTTTGAGATAAACGCGGGCTACTGCCGCTTTTCTTCTTCCTGAGGTGTTTTGCATAATTTGGCTCAGATATCGAATTTCAGATTTTCAGGTTTTTGTGCTTCGTGGGGATGCTCGGTGCCCTCGTAAACATAGAGGTTGGTAAACAACCTGCTGGCTAAACGATTCTTGGGGAGCATGCCTTTTACAGCCATTTCAATCAACTTGGTGGGCTTCACATTTTTGGCCAGCGTAGAACGCTGTCCACCGGGATATCCGGTGTGGCGCAGGTACTCTTTGTTACCCATCTTGCTGCCGGACAATTGAATTTTCTCGGCGTTGATAACGATTACATTGTCGCCGCAATCTACATGCGGTGTGAAATCGGGTTTGTTTTTGCCGCGCAGAACAAAGGCAATCCTTGACGCAATGCGGCCCAGATTCTGACCATCAGCGTCCACAACAAACCAGCGCTTGTTGACAGTTGCCTTGTTGGCAGATACAGTTTTGTATGTACTTAACGGATTCACGTTGTGCGTTTCCTTTTATTTTTGGGGTTGCAAAAATAGCCAAAAACATTTGCGAAAACAAGTTATCCCCAACTTTTTTTAACCGATCAGAAAATTATACCTGAAACCGACCATAGAAAAGCGGCCGGAAGCATCATCCCTACCAATCTTCCTCGTCGGGTTGATAAGGCCCCCGCAAGGCACGCTTCAGTCCCTCAACAAACTCTTTCACATCGCGGTCTGCTGCCAGCAAATAGATATCTGTATTCTGATACCCTTTTTTCACCCGCATGTAATATTCGTGATAGGTGCGAATCATGCGAGCTTCGGCGCCGCGCTCCACTTCCAAATGTACAAAATTACCAAACTGGTATTTATAACGACTTTCCTGGAATCGCAAAGCCAATCGATATTCTATCATACCAGACTGCCTTTTGTTGTAGGCGTTGGTTTGTACCATCATGGGCACCGTGATTTTCATCACAATTTTATTGCCCACCACATTTTCCAGTACCCAGGTTTTATCTTTCATGTTATCCTTGCCAAAACGCTTGGTAAGATAACGCATCGCACGCCAGTATAAGCTGTCTGCACCGCAGGTTTCACAATTCTCATCATCCACCACCCCGGAATAATAAATGATTTCCCGAAGTGAATCGTATGGCGGAACAAATCGTTTGTAAGGAACACGAGGTTTAACCTGCACGTCGTTCGATTGTTCCGGTTCTCCCCAGCCACCACTGCCCATTGCGGGTGCCAAAGAATCTCTTGACGTACTGTCACCGCTTCCGGGACTCCTCCAGTCTGAACCCCATTCCTGTGCTTTTGAAGGCGTAAGGCTGCATACAAAAAGTATTAAACAGGACAGTAATGCCTTTTTAAATGTTCTTTTCTCAATCATTTTCTCTAACTCAAAGTCAAAATGTGTGCCCAATATTCGGCTGCGAATATACTTTCACTGCAAGGTTTGTTAGGATCATATGTCCTGTAATCTTTGTCCACATTGTCAATTTTGTGCAATAAAACAAACGTTTTAATTGCATTTTTATTGTGGTGTATGAAATCTACCCTTAGAAAAAATTGCCGGCTTGGGCCTATTTTTTCGCCAGGCAATTTGCTCCTGCATGGGCAATTTAATGACCGACTGACATACATCGCTGCAGCAGCCCTCCCATTGTTGGGCACACCTGCTGCACTGGATAAACAGGATATGACAACCCGTGTTGGCGCAGTTAACATGGGTATCTGCCGGCTCACCGCATTGGTGGCAAACCGCAATGATATCTTCACTTACCCGCTCATGCAATCGCTGATCAAAAACAAAATTTACCCCTTGGAATTTATTCTCCAGCTGCTTTTCCTTTACCTGATTCACGTAATTAATTATTCCTCCCTCCAGATGATAAACCTCATTAAATCCATTGTGCTTCATCCAGGCACTGGCCTTTTCACAGCGAATGCCTCCGGTGCAATACATCAATATCCGCTTGCCCTTCTCATTTTCAAATTCATCAATCACCCCTTGCAATTCATCCCTAAAAGTATCAGACTGCGGACATCTGGCGTTTTCAAACCTGCCCACCTCACTCTCGTAGTGATTGCGCATATCTATCACAACGGTATCCGGATCAGCCATCATATCGTTCCATGCCTCAGCTCCCAGATAATTACCTGTGTTTGATGGATTAAATGACGGATCTTCAATACCATCTGCTACGATTTTGGATCTTAACTTCACATCCAGCTTGTAAAACCCGAGCTGAGACTCCTCAATAGCAGTATTTATCCTGATGTCTTTTAAAAAGTCAATTGAGCTCAACACCGCTTTAAACTCAGAAAAACGCACTGAAGGGATTGCAATCTGAGCATTGATACCCTCATTAGCGATATAAATGCGTCCCACCACTTCTATCTCTTTTAGGGAGACATAAAAAGAATCCCTGAAAACTGAAGGATTTTCAATGGGATAATAACGATAGAAGGAGATGGTGGTGTAGGGCCTGGTATCGGCCAGCATACGCGCCTTGAGCTCCTCCCGGTTCACTCTGTTGTGCAATAACATGGTCGGGGAAGATTGATATAGCAAAGCAAAGTTACAACATTCAGAAGGCCTAATGCAAATGCACTACACAATAAATGGAAGCCAGGCCTCGTTACCAAAAAAAACCATTATGAAAATTTTCGTTTATCTATCGCTTTTGTTGTGCGCCTCAACTCCCCTCTCTGCCGAATCCATACAGAATCTTATTGAAACCGGTAAAATCAAAGCACTTTTCCGATCCACAGGAGGGCACCAGGAATACTGCATCGAAATGAAGGTGAAGAATACCTCCAACAGCCCTGTTACCATTGAGGTGGAACCCGGCAGACGTCTTGAGGCAGACACCATTTCAGATCAGGATATGCTGATTGTGAAAGAACAAACCATTACACTGGCTGCCGGACAAACATTTTTGGGGAAACTTTATGCGTTTTGCTGCCAGAAAAAAGATCACTCACCTGCCAAAGGCCATTCATTCAAGGTGGGAACCATGGCATCGGCTGCGCTGGTAAAACTCGCTCAGTTTATCAGTAAAAACAACTTTTCAAGTTTAGCTGTGCAGAATGCCATTTGGGTACTATCAGACAAACACAATCTAAGTAGTGTCCATGAAGGCGACCGACAGGAGAACGAGGCATTAAGAAGGGTAACCGCCGAACTGGCCGGAATCAACCTGCCCTGGTATTACATCAGCTACAAACAGGTGCCCGGCATGGTGTTTTCAGACAAAGCATCCACCCTCTCCGGAAAAATTGATTACACATTATCAGCCGCCACTGCTGTCACCATTATCGTAAAAAACACCAATGGAATGATCATTCGAACCCTGCTGGAAAACAAAGCGCAACACCCAGGCAAGCAAGTGATGCCCATTTCCTTTCCTGTCTCCGGTTTAAGTAAAGGAAAATACCAGATTTTGGTGCTGGATGACAACATCAACATCATTCACTCCCGGGAATTTGAGCTATAATGGATTCTTGCGCTATCCACTACCATTACCCATATCGGCATTTCATCTGTTGGATATCGATGCTGCCTCAAAAAATAATGCCTGTTTAATGTATCAAGATGGGCCATATTACTCACAACAACCGTGTCGTGAACATCATAGTCATAACTTGTGCTGATATTCAAATTCAGGCCTTTTCTTTTCAAAATTGATGAATAGTATTTTTCTATGGGATGATACGCTCCCACATGCCATGTTGCCTCAAAAGGCAGTTTCCCCGATTTTTCCGCATCAAGCAATACCTTAGACGCACTGACCCCTTCAGAATAGGTATTGTGCCTGTAATTTTGGTAATAGCCCAACACCATGATAGCAATTATAAACAGCGACCAGTTCCACTGAAACATTGGATTATTGTGCTCGGTCATTGGCAGAATTACCAGAATAGCCATGAGTGGAATCAAGGGAGCCGCATACCAATAGATGCGGGTAGCCGAAAAACTGATGATGATCAGAAAAACCAGTGTGCCGGTCAAAATTCTGAAATAGGCCTGTTTACTTGCGTCTTTTTTTACAATGAATGCAGCAATTGCCATCAGGATGATAAAACCCATGAAATACTGACTCCACAGCACATCGGCATAATAAAACCAGCCGGTATTATGACCTTCATTTGGCCGGAGGTACCGCCCAAAAAACTCATTTTCGGCCACAGCATGCAAATACCCGGGAGTCAGCCACTCATGAAAACCATAGTAGCATAAAACTCCAGCGACTGGAATCAACAATAATACGGCTGTTCGCTTATAATCAGGGATAATACGCGGTTTTATGGCAACACCCATGGCAAACCAAACGGGCAGCCACATGGCAGCAGCAATGCCCTTGGTAAGCAGGGCTGCCGTGAAACATAGGGCCATGATTGCCAACGATTTTTTACGGCTGGGATTTTCCAAATACCCCAACCATGACAGGGTAGCCAAAAAAATAAAAAGGGTCAGTAATGCATCGTAGTCGCCGGATCTAACCACATGATAGCTGTTAAATCCGCCACAACCCAGCATTACAGCAATCCAGGCAGCAGCAGGTGTGTAGCCATATCTTTTGTACAAAAAAGAAAAACCCGCCACTATAATTAAACATCCGGCTATGGCAGACGGCATACGCAGGGCCAGTAGTCCCGGCCCCAGAAATTTCATGCATAACCACTGAAAAATAATGAGCAAATGGGGCTTGGTATTCCAAAAATCGGGCACCCCATCATAAGTGGTGTAAAGCAAGTTCCCGGAATTAAGCATTTCCAGCGCATTGTTGGCCTGTCGGCTCTCATCCCACAATTGCATAGGCAATGCATCCAGCCGATAACACAACACCCAGAAAGCAAATAAAAGTAATAAAACGGCAGATATCTGCGCTGTTATATGCCCTGCATCTGGCTTTTTAAGCAACATCCTCCACTTACGGTGATCAGGGTTCGGTAACCATCATTCTGGCAGTGAATGATTCCTGACCGGATTGCAACTTCACAAAATAGCTGCCTGCTGCCACAGATGCCGGTATTTGAATGTGCCCATCCGAGGTTTGTCCGCCAAAGCAAACAGCCCCCGATAACGAATAAACAACATAATTGTATTGCTTGCCTGCCGGCACCGATACAAACCAGTCTGCTCCGGCCTTAACAGGCACCGGATAAGCATTTACGCTTCCCTTCAACGATTTGTTGGTTCCCACATGGCTGATCAGCACAGGTATATCCGCAGTATCCTTACAGCCATTGCTGTTGCCGGTAACCACGAGTTTCACGGTATAATTACCTTCTGCGGCATATTGATGCGTTCCCGGTAACCCGGTGGTTTTGCTTCCATCGCCCCAGTTCCATTCGAAAGTAATACCTGCAGTGGTTATGGGTGTGCAAACCAGGGTTCTTTGCCAGCGAAGCAGCCAGGTAAATCCCGCAGTTGGGCGTGGTTTAATATTTACTGTTATGGGTTTGCGGGCACTGTAACATCCGTTTTTCTCAGTAGCATAATAGTAGGTCATGGGCGATAACAACGGACCGGTTACAATTTGGCTGCCTTTAAAAAATGAAACAGACGAAGTATCCTCATAGTACCACCACACATTGCCCCCGGTAACATTCACCTGAAACAATCCGGCACCTTTTGAACAAACCGGATCTGACTTCACCAGTGAAGGCACAGGTGGAACATTCACAGTCACTTTCACACTATCAAAACCGGCGGCCTCACACTCTTCTTCCAATGCCTTGAGGTAGTATGTGGTGTTTGCCTTTAGATTCTGAAAAACTGGCTTCGTGCCCACATACAATGGATTAAGCAAATCTGCTTTCTCATACCATTTCAAACTTCCCCAGGGGATGCTGATGGCAAACGAAACCGAATCTCCTGCACACACAGTAGGATTTGATTTACCTGAAATGGCCGGGGGCTGATACACATGCAAAGTGCTGTGCTCGCGGCTGCTGGCACATGTACCGTTCCAAACCTCCACAAAATAATCGTTGGTACCTCTGCCGGTGGGAACAAACGTATAGTCTTTGCCTATTGCGATGGGTGTGCCACCTGCCGGCTGACTATACCAGCGAATGGTATCATTGCCCGTAGCACTCAGTGTATAGGATTTTCCCGGACTGTAGCATGCAAAGGTATCTGCAACCACCGTGGGTTTCTGAGGGGCGTAGTTGTTACTTACAAAAGCCGTTACTTTCACCCGTCCTCCTTTATTTAGGCAACCTTTATTATCTGCCTGCACGTAGAATGTGGTGTCGGCAAACAAGGCGGCTGTCTGAAACACAGTTCCTGTCTGTAGGCTTTTACCACCTTTAGCATCTGTAAACCAATCAATCTGCCCCAAATTGGTAGTTGCCTGCAGGTTGGCAGCTGCACCCAAACAAACATAGGCGTCCTTAACAACCGGGTCTTTGGGATAATCATTCACGGTCATATTGATTTTAACATAACCTGAATTGCAGGGCCCATTTTCTGCACGCACCCAGAATGAATCATTTTTCTGAGCATTGATAACAGGATAACTGCTGCCGGTAAAGAATGCCGTGTCACCAAGTTTCCGAAACCATTTAATGGTAACACCCGCATCTGAATATACATCAATACTGGTTGTATCACCCCGGCAGACATTAGCAGACCTCTTCAGTGCAGGGCTGGCCGGCTTGAAATACACCATTTTTACCACCGTATCATTGCAAGTTCCAGTCCTATACTGATATACCGTTGAAATCAGCTGTACATTAAAATTCTTTTTGGTGAGTGGTTTGTATTTACCATCTACACTGTAAGTACTGCCAAAACTTCCGTCGTAAGACCAGCGATGTGAAAATTGAGGTAAATTGTAATACTGATAGTAATTGTAGTAGGGATGTCCGCTCACATTAAATTTTTGCTGATTCTGAAACCTTACAGTGTCCAGGCTTGCATAACAATTATTGGTAATGGTGAAATCCGTACCGAAATTATATTTAACAAACGGTAACAACTGGGCATCCGCATCAAAGGTTACACCGCTAATATTTAACTGGAGATTTCTGTACCACTTACCGCTCACACTGCCGCACCCCAGATTTCTCTTGCGGCCGTCACCTTGGGTCCAGTCATTGGTTATCAGACTTGCAGTGACAGTAGTACTATCACAGTCAACCACCAGTATGTAATTGTAATTGAGGGTTACGGGATTTTTAAATTTCGCGTCAAACTGCACATCTGTCAATAAAACGCTTGAACGCATGATGGTATCTACCGTAACGGTGTCGCTGGCCAAGGGAAGTCCTGTGGGCAATGAATCTGATCCTGCCTTATACAAATGACAACGCAGCTTTATAAAAACTGGTCTTGCAGGTGTTACCGAATTGGCAACCGCAAATAATCGAAAACCGGAAATTGTCAGGTCCTGAGGAGCACCATAAAACTGCCCTAAACTACTTCCGCTTCTCAAGGTAACAAACCGATAGCCCTTATTGCCATATTGAACAAAATAAGATGTATCTGTATTACAGGAAGTTGGTTTGGCAACACTGCGGCGGGTATTTTCAAATGGCTTGTTTTCAACCAGATTGGAAACGATGACAGGGCCGCTCGGGGATTGAAATTGTGCATTGACGGCAATGCTTGCCATGAACACCAAAAACAGGGCACATTTCTGCTTCATTATGTAAAACTATGCAATCGCATTTAAAAATCCAAAACCATCGTTTTATTTTCATAAAAAGCCAATTCAACTTAGAATGCAATGCTGCATATTGTTGAAAAGCGATTAACCCCTAAATCTTAAATTCGGTTAAATGTTTTACCTTTGGCCCAACATTATGGGAAATCAAATTTTAAAAGGTAAGCGCGGTATCATTTTCGGCGCACTCAATGAAAATTCGATCGCCTGGCAGGTAGCAGAACGCTGTCACGCCGAGGGAGCACAGATTGTTTTAACCAATGCACCGGTGGCCGCTCGTGTAGGCCAAACCGAAGAACTTTCAAAGAAACTAAATGCACCGCTCATTTATGCCGATGTCACCAAAATGGAAGATTTGGATACCCTGGTGAGCCAAAGCATGGAAAAACTTGGGGGTAGGTTGGATTTCGTGCTGCACAGCGTGGGCATGAGTTTGAATGTTCGTAAAAAAATACCATACACGGAACTGAACTATGAGTATATGCACCAGACCCTTGACATTTCAGCCATGTCTTTTCACCGTCTGATGCAAACCTTATGGAAACAGGATGCCATGGCTGAGTGGGGCAGCATCATAGGGCTCACCTACATTGCCGCACAGCGCGTATTCCCCGATTACAGCGAAATGGCCGAAGCCAAGTCACTGCTGGAAAGCATCGCCCGCAGCTTTGGATATCACTTTGGCAAACACAAAAAAGTGCGGGTAAACACCATCTCCCAAAGCCCTACCAAAACTACGGCAGGCAGTGGCGTTGGCGGTTTCGACGCTTTCTTTAACTACGCCGATACCATGAGCCCGCTGGGCAATGCTGATGCCAAAAGCTGCGCCGATTATTGCGTATCCATGTTCAGCGATTATACCCGCATGGTCACCATGCAAAACCTGTTTCACGATGGAGGTTTCAGCTTTACAGGAATTGCAGCGGATCTGATGGATAATTTTAAAGATCCGGATAACTGATTTTTTTAAAATTATTTCAAGTTTTTTATTTTTGCACTCATTATGGGTAAAGGAGACTTGAAAACCAAACGCGGTAAAATCCATAACGGATCTTACGGCAAACACAGACCCTACAGGGTAAAGGCCGCAGTAGCTCCGGTAGTCGCAGCACCTAAGAAAAAAACCAAAAAGGCCTGATAAGGCCTTTTTTTATGGACTTAATCTAAATTTAGACCATCTGCCCGATGCATCAAGCGCATAGGCAATGCGGTCGTGAACCCTGCCGGGCCTACCCTGCCAAAACTCCAGGTAATCCGGAATCAGACAATATCCACCCCAGTTGACGGGCCGCTGCAAGGGCACCCCGGCCTCATCGTCCATCAACACACTCATGGATTCATCCAGCGGCTCTCTGCTTGCTATAATGGTGCTTTGCTGAGAAACAATGGCCCCTGCCTGGCTCAAACGGGGTCTGCTTTGAAAATATTTATCGCTTTCCTCGGCCGATATTCGCTCTACTTTGCCTTCTATCCTTATTTGTCTTTCCTGCTGCCACCAGTGAAAGTTGAGGCAAGCAAAAGGATTTTCAAGCAATTCCTTGCCTTTTTTGCTGTTATAGTTGGTATAAAAAACAAAACCGTTATCTGCCATGCCTTTCAGCAACACCACCCTTGAGGAGGGTCGATTCCGGCTCACTGTGCAAAGCACCATGGCGTTGGGCTCGTGAACCTGCTCATGCAAGGCAAAATCAAACCAGTTGGAAAACGCCTGCATTGGATGATCAGGCAGGTCTTCCGGATTTAAAATGGCACGGGTATATTCTTTTCTTAAATCTGCAATATCGGTTCGTAGCATAGCGTTGTTTCA
>JBILTS010000181.1:0-3392 GCA_044371405.1 Bacteroidia bacterium | reverse complement strand
CAGCAACTGAAAAAGTATCGATTCATTGGAAAATTGCCCCCCGGAATGCGCAAAAGTGCCGCATTACTGCCCGCAAAAATGTTAAAAGGAAAAGCTGGTCGTAAGCTGGCCATGCTGGCCGGACTGCCGTCTTGGGATTGGGCACACATGTATCCCGTTTTCAGACAGGCCATGGATATTGAAGAGCTGGAGCAGGCCGGAGTGGAATACCACCGTTATTTTCAAACCGAAACGGATGATCCTTTTGGCCCCAAACTGGTGTCTGAAATTACCATCGCAGAGTGCAGCACATACCTGGAAAATATCCTGTTGCGTGATGCAGACCAGATGGGAATGGCCCACAGTCTTGAAATACGTGAACCCTTTTTGGACAAAGACCTGGTAGAGTTTATGCTGGCCATGCCCGATGACTTTAAACCCCTGAAACCACCCAAGCAACTGCTAATTGACGCCATGGGCGATTTACTGCCCCGTGAAATCTGGGACCGCCCCAAAATGGGCTTCTCTTTCCCCTGGCAGGCATGGATGAACCGCGAACTCAAACCCTTCTGCACCGAAAAACTGGAACTGCTCAAGAACTTTGAGGTTCTCAATCCTGCCTACATAGACGGTCTGATAGCCGGCCTGGATAAAAAAGATAACCCGGAATGGCATAAGGCATGGAGTCTGGCGGTGCTCGGCCATTGGATAAACAAACAACAAATACATGACTGAAAAAACCAGTGTGGTGGTGGTCTGCGATTGGTTCGACCCCGCTTTCCGGGCAGGTGGCCCTGTTCAGTCACTGGTAAATCTGGTTAACCAGTTACATGATTCCTATGATTTTTGCATCATTTGCGGTAACAGGGATTATGGCACAGATGAAGCATTGCCTGTTGTTACCAATAGCTGGACTGACTGGCATGGTAAAGCCCGCGTGATGTATTTGGAAAACAAAACTCTTTCTAGGTCACGGGTATTTACAATCCTTGATGATAATGTGTCTTCAGATTCAGTGCTTTATGTGCAGGGCATATTTTCCCTGTATTTCAGCATTTATCCTATATTATGGTGGCATCGTTCCAAACATCGCAAACTGGTGGTGGCACCGAGGGGAATGTTGCACCGAAGTGCAAGGTCGGTTAAACCCTTAAAAAAAGTAATTTTTCTAACCCTGGCCCGAATTTTTGGGTGGTTCAATAATATAGACTGGCAAAGCACACAACCCGATGAAACAGAGGAAATAATAACTGTAATGGGCAATAAAGCCAAAATTCTGGAAGCGGCAAACATCCCCCGTGGTGTTCCCCCTTACCAATCCCGACTACAGGAAGGGGATGTGCTGAAAATTCTTTCTGTAGGCCGAATATCTGATGAAAAAGATCCCATTACCCTTATTAAAACGTTGACTAATTTATCCTTTCCGGCAGAGGTAACCCTCATTGGCGATTATTTAGATGATGGTTATTTCCACGATTTTCAGCGTGCATGTCTTCAACTTCCTGTGCATGTAAAGATAAACCATATTCTGTCTGTTCCACCTGCCGAAATGCCCACTTATTACCTGCAAAATCAGGTATTTGTTTCCTGTAGTAAGGGGGAAAATTTCGGCCATGCAATCGCAGAAGCCCTGGCATTCGGATTGCCCTGTTTTATTGGAGAAAACACCCCTTGGAGTGGACTGAAAGACAAAAAGGCAGGTGCAGAGCTGCCCCTGAAACCTGCTTTCTTTGCAGGGGAATTGGAGCGTTACCATCAACTGTCATCAGAAGAAAAAGAGGAAATGTCAATCGCAGCTCACAATTTTGCGCAGCAATCTTTTCAACCCGAAAAATACCAAACGCAATACAAAGCCCTGTTTAATATGGAGGAATTGGATAATGAATAACCCTGTAAAACTCCCTGTCGATATTAGCATTGGAGTCATTGGCGGTGGACAACTGGGCAAAATGCTGATTGAAGCGTCAAGGCCCTGGAATGTAAAATACACTGTATTGGAAAATGACCCCGATTGTCCCGCATCTTTGGTGGCCAACGAGGTAATTGTCGGTGGGCTTAAGGATGCTGACAGTATTCAAAAACTGGCCGCCAGTTGCGATGTGATTACCTACGAAATTGAGCATATCAACAGCCAGGCATTGCTGGAGTTGGAGCAGGCAGGAAAAACCGTTATACCATCGGCACGTGCCCTGCAAACCATCCAGGATAAAGGACTCCAAAAACAGTTTTACCTGAAGCATGCCGTTCCTACGGCGCAATTTTTCATTTGTGACAATCCTCAGGAGCTTTCCCAATCCTTGGGCTCTTTCAGCGGCGACAAGGTGGTGGTGAAACAGCGCACCGGAGGTTATGACGGGAAAGGGGTGGATATCGTTGCCAAAAAAGACATTGAAACCGGCAATTACATAACACCCGGACCTTGCGTTATTGAACAGTTTCATGCAGACATTACCGAGTATTCTGTAATTGTGGCTGCAGACCGCTTTGGCAAGATTGTAACCTATCCACTGATTGAAATGTATTTTAATCCGCAGAGCAATCTGGTGGAATTTCTTTTTTCGCCTGCCGAAAACACCGCTGATCTTGAGGCCGAGTGCCGCAATGTGGCCATGCACGCAGTAAAGGCCCTCCAGTCTCCCGGCCTTTTTGCGGTGGAATTGTTTGTAACATCAACATCTGAAGTTTTGGTCAATGAAATTGCCCCGCGACCACACAACAGCGGTCACCACACCATCGAAGGCAGCTACACAAGCCAGTTTGAGCAACTCAACCGCATTCTGCTGGGTTTGCCGCTGGGAAATACAGATATGGTGAGGCCAGCCGCCATGATTAATCTTGTAGGTGGTGAAGGGCAGATGGGTTCCTATAAACTAAAAAATACAGCAGCACTGCTGTCAGAGCCCGGTGTGTATGTGCATCTTTACAATAAAGCAGAAATTAGGCCCCACCGCAAAATGGGCCATATAACAGTTTTGGCCGAAACCCTGGATGAATTGCTGGAAAAAGCCGGAAAGGTGAGAGAGTGGGCGGTTTTTGAATAGCTGTTACCTCAAACGGTCATAATTTCCTTTTCTTTCGCTGACAAAACATCCTCAGTTTTCTTGATAAAGTTGTCAATGATTTTTTGAATTTCTTCTTCTGTTGCGCGCGCCTCATCTTCACTCAAACCGTCTTTTTGCATGGATTTCACCTTTTCCATATAATCCTTGCGGATGTTACGTATGCCAACCTTGCTGTTTTCCGCCTCTGCCTTGGCCATTTTAACGAGGTCTTTTCTCCGTTCTTCGGTTAGGGCAGGCACATTGATGCGGATCATTTCTCCGTCGTTCTGAGGAGCGAAACCCAGATTACTGTTGATGATGGCGGTTTCTATGGGGCGAATCAGTGATTTGTCCCAGGGCTGAATGGCCAAC
>JBILTS010000180.1:0-3395 GCA_044371405.1 Bacteroidia bacterium | reverse complement strand
GTATCCGCGGCCCACTTAGAGACGCGCAATTGCGCGTCTCTACGTGGGCCGCGGGAAAACCCGTGGCTATGAAAATCCGCCGCGAATTAACCTAGTATTCCGTAAATAAAATATTTTAAACTACTCAGGATTTAAAACCATTTTTTGGGTCATCTGCCATGAATCTGCAGCGAAGGTGGCATAATAAACACCGGGTTTAATATCGGTTAAATTCAAGGAATTTGCACCCGCTTCAATGATATAGGTTTTAATTATTCTACCGTTCAAATCATGCAAAATCATGCTCGCTTTTTCGGGGATGGTGATGTTAACAAATCCGCTGCCGGGATTGGGATATACCTGCACCCGATTTTTATTAATTCCGGAGGTGCCGGTTGTTATGTTAATTGCAATGCAGTCAGTGGTGTCTTTGCACTCGCCCACCGTAACCCAACAGCCATAATTGCCGGAGGCAGTAGCCACATATTGCTGATTGGTAGCGCCTGCAATGGCCAGTTTTGTGCTGCAATTGAACCATTGGTAGGTTGCGCCGGCCGGAGTGGCTGTGAGGGTAGTTCCCACATTGCTGGCAACAGCAACGAGGTTGCAACCTCCTAGTTTCATAAAAAATGTAGCGGTATAACTATTGGAGTTAAGCTCGTATTTAGCAGCCCCAGGATTAAAATCTTTGATACCCGTAAAATTGCCCGCCGTATATAAATTTCCGCCTGCATCGGTAAATACCCCATTGGGCTGAACAGATGATGAGAATTGTCCTGTGGTTTTTACCGCCCACTGGAATTTACCTATGGAAGTTAGCTTGCAAACAAAAAGGTCACTGCTTCCGGTGCCGGTTAAATTGAATATGGCCGATCCTGCATCGGGGTCAAAGTCTACCGTACCTATCAAGGTGCCGGTGATATAAATATTGTTGGCTGCATCAAGACTAAGAAGCCCACCCCCGGTTTTTTTAGCCATAGAAAAAGTTCCGTTTGCATTGTATTTGCAAACAAAACCATAAGATCCCGAAGATGTGGTCAGCGTTGCGGTTCCGGCCGAGGCGTCAAAATCTACGGTGCCTGTATATTCACCGGAAAAGTATATGTTGTCTGATGGATCCACAATCACATCCATACAACCATCGTATCCCGAACTGCCAAATTGTTTCACCCAGTTGAAATTGCCTGTAGCATCCAGCTTCACAAGAAACACATCAAAGTCGCCTCTGCTCTTCAGCCGGAAGGTGCCTACACCGGGGTTAAAATCCATGGAATCTAAGGTGAAATTGCCAGTGGCATAGATATTTCCGGAATTGTCAACGGCCACTTTTACATCAGTTACCAGTGCATTGCCCCAGCCGGCAAACTGTTTGGCGAGGACGAAATTTCCATTGGTGTCCAGGGCGCAGACATAGCCATCAGCGTTAGAACGTGGGTTGTTAAGCGTTGCAACACCGGGGCCCGGATCAAAATCCGGTGCGTTATAGAAGTGCCCTGATATATAGATATTCTTTTTAAATATCATTTTGTCTATCAATGTTTGTCCGGGCCAATCCTGCAGTGAACCGCCTATCTGTTTTGCCCAAACAAACTTGCCATCGCTTTTATATTTCGCCACAAACATGCTTTCTCCTTTTGAGAACATCCAAAACTTGCCTGTTCCCGGATCAAAATCGACGGAATCATTGAATTTTCCGCACACATATACATTCCCGGAACCATCAACGGCCACCTCATGTCCGGCATCTGAATTGTTCTGTCCACCCAACTGAAATGACCATAAATACTGACCATTGCTGTCGTATTTGCATATAAAAGCATCCTGATTGTAACTGGCGGATAGCCATGCCGTACCAATTCCTGGATCTGTATCGATGGAATCGGAAAAATAGCCGGTAATGAATACATTTTTTTTATTGTCTACTGAAAGTCCCCAAACATTGCTGTTGCTTTTGTTTACCTTTAGACGGTGTGCCCATTGCAGTTTGTTGTTCTGTGCTTCAGATAATTGTGTTTTAAATAAAACAGCTAAAAAAAGAAAAATAGTTATTTGTTTGAGTTTCATGTTTGATTAAAAATTAGTGATGAATTTTTGAATTATTAAATGAGTTTTTTGTTTGCTTAACGCACTTTATTCCTAAAAACCATCTTGTACCCCGCCGGCAGTTTAGGCATAATTACCCAGTTGGGGCTGGTGAGTTCTGAGTTGCAGCCCCTGCAAAGCTCCATTTCAATAGAATAGGTATAGGTTTTGGTGCTGTCGTCTATGATGAGTTTACGGTGAAATGCCACATTGCAGGCATAGGTTTTGAGTTTGTAGCCCACCAGCATATGCTGCGTGAAATCGATGTTTTCCAGTTTTAGGGTATCGCAGTACTTCAGGTATTTTTGTTTGAAAGCTGTCCATTTAGCCGCATCGTCTATCACCACCTGGCTGTCTAAGCTTGTATAGAGGAAACAATCTCCAAAATCATAGGACTTTATGATGCCCCCGGATTCTGTATTGGCCAGGTTACGGCATTTGCGGTTGCATTGGGTAAAAATACCCGGCAGTAACAGCAACAAAATAATTAACCAAATACGCATGATATGCAAAAGTAATCAATCTGAAACCATCAGGCACATTTTTTGTATATTGTATAGTAACTTGCTATTGATGAATAAAATGAAAAAACGGATTATTATAACCTTTGGATTTTCGGTGATGTTGCCCTTGCTGTGTGGTATTGTGGGTGCCTGGTTTTACCTAAAGCACCACGAAAAAAGCGAAATGGCTTTCACTACCAACGCATCCGGCGCATATCAAAATGTCAATTTGGCAGAAATGCCCAATGGCTTTGTAAAGGCCTCTGCCATTAGCACCCCTTCGGTGGTGTTTATCAAAACCCAAAGCACGGTGCAAATGCAGAGCCCGTTTGGCTGGTTTTGGGATTTTGATCCGTTTGGAAGCCGTGGAGAGGCCACCTCTACCGGCAGCGGGGTCATTGTGAGTAAAGACGGTTATATCGTTACCAATAACCATGTAATTGCCAATGCCAATAAAATTACCGTGGTGCTAAACAAGCAAAAACAGGAGTTTATTGCGAAAGTGGTGGGCACTGAACCTGGCGCTGATCTGGCGCTGCTGAAAATAGAGGCCGATAACCTTCCTGCCATTGTGATGGCGAATAGTGATGATGTGCAGGTGGGCGACTGGGTGCTGGCCGTGGGTAACCCGTTTAACCTCACCAGCACGGTGACTGCCGGTATTGTGAGTGCCAAAGGTCGCAACATTAATATCGTACAAAATCAGTTTCCCATTGAGAGCTTTATCCAAACCGATGCCGCCATTAACCCGGGTAACTCGGGCGGTGCGCTGGTGAATACGAGCGGACAGCTGGTGGGCATCAACACCGCCATACAAAGCAATACGGGCAG
>JBILTS010000066.1:0-11458 GCA_044371405.1 Bacteroidia bacterium | reverse complement strand
AATGCTGGTAACCACCCAAATGTTCAAATACTTTGTATAATCCCAGCGCGCAATGGTTTTTACGGTGGCATTCTGCTGATTCACTTCCACTCCGGCAGGGCTGTAAACACGATTGATGCCATCTGTACATCTGCCTTGCGGATCTATGGCGGCCAGTTTAAATTCGATTTGACAATCAGCAGCCACGGCTTTGAATTGACTGCGGATTTTGGTGCGATTTGGGTTTAAAAAATTAAAATCCTGATTTAATACCCTCATCTGATCTAAAATTTGTTCACGGCTTATATTTTCTGCACCATTGGTATGAATGACGTGAAAAACCACAGGAATGGTATATTTTGCTGCCCTTCTTGTCGGATTTTTCCTTGCCTCGAGAGCAGCTTTGTCATACGCTGCACGTTTTGCAGCAAGTGTTGGATCCTCTTTCAGCATTTGCTGGTAATACAGCTCTGTTCCGCATGAATGTTCGTGATGAAACTGTGCAGCTATCCGGTTTGAAAAAGCACTAAGAAGTAGGGAGGCTATAATTAATTTCTTCATGTGTGGTCGCAAAAATAACCTTTTTGATGTTGTAAGGTTTTCTAAATTTTATGGATGACATGAAAATGACTTCATGTTCCCATTGGAAAAAAAGCATCAGGATGATAATAAAGGTGTCGTCCTAAGGGGGTAATGGCCACAGAGACAATGTCAAACCTGAGGGGGCCGATGTGTGGATTTTGACCTAAGTATTTTTCTGCAGCACGAACAATTTTTTTCTGCTTTATGATATTCACCCTGTCCTCAGGATAAAAAACCTCGCTTAACACAATACTTGATTTCACTTCCACAAACACCAGCTTATTGCCATCCTTAGCGATTATATCAATTTCCAATTTACCTGTTCGCCAATTTTTATGAAGAATTTCAAAACCTTTGAATTTCAGAAAACTGAAAGCGAAGTTCTCGCCGGCATCTCCCACCTCTTGTGCAACCCCCATTAATCAAATATACGAAAAATTCTACAAAAAAGCAAATATTTAAAACACTTATTTTTGCGGACATGCAACCATGCAATTGGTCAGATTTGGGAACAATGGAATATAAGGAGGCGTGGGACATGCAGTTGACATTATTTCAGCAAAAGATTACACAAAAATCCTTCGGTTTGCTGCCTGAACATGATTTGCTGCTGGTTGAACATCCACATGTATATACATTTGGAAAAAGTGCTGCAAGAGAAAACTTGCTTGCCAATGCAGAAAAACTGGAAGAAATTGGAGCCGGCGTATACGATATAGAACGCGGTGGCGACATCACTTACCATGGTCCGGGGCAGCTGGTTGCCTACCCCATTTTCGATCTGGAGCAACTGGGTATTGGCGTAAAAGCTTTTGTAGAAGGAATTGAATTGGCCATCATCCGCACCCTGGCAGAATGGAACATTGTGGCGGAAACCATACCCGGACGAATTGGGGTGTGGATAGATAAGGATAAACCAAATGAGCGAAAAATTGCTGCTATCGGCATTAAATGCAGCCGTTTTGTCAGTATGCATGGCCTGGCACTGAATGTAAACACCAATCTGGAAATGTTTGGCCACATTGTACCCTGTGGAATATCAGACAAGCTGGTGTGCAGTATGGAAGGTGAACTTGGCCGACAAATTGACATGTTTGTCGTAAAAAATGCATTAGGCAGGCATTTTGCTTCTATATTTGAACTACAATATAACAATGAACCGCAATAACATTATTTTACTTTCGGTGGTGGGCTTTTTTGCCATCATCTTCTTTTGGGGCTGTAACAAGTACAATGGTATTATCAAACAGGATGAAACCGTAAAAAATGCCTGGGGTAATGTGCAAACGCAGTATCAGCGCAGGGCTGATTTGATACCCGGCCTAATCAGAACTGTGCAGGAAGCCGGCAAAAACGAAAGGGGTATTCTTGAATCGGTAACCAAAGCCAGGGCAGGTATTACCGAAGCCAAAGATGAAATCAGCAATGCCAAAACGCCTGCAGATCTTGACCGTGCCAACGCGAAAATCAGCAGTGCCTTTACCCTTGCGGTGGAAGCTTACCCCCAGGTTAGAAGCACCGATGCCTACCTGAAATTACAGGATGAAATGCCAGGAACTGAGAACAGAATAGCTGAAGCAAGGTCTACTTACAACAATAGTGTGAGGGCATACAACATAGCGGTGCGCACCTTCCCTGGCAGCATTGTTGCAGGATTTGGTGGATTTACCGTCAAGGATGAATTCAAGGCCGAAGCCGGCAGTGAAAAGGCACCTGATTACGACAAGGCCTGGGACAAAGGCAAGGAATAAGCATTGTGTTTTCATTTCTTCACAAACACACTGAAACTCACATCGACGAATCGGCTGTTGTGGGTGCCATTAGATATGCAGAAAGCCATTCCAGGGCTGAAATTCGGGTGCACCTTGCAGAAAAAACAGATAAAGATGGTGCGCTAGAAACAGCAAAGCGGGTATTTTCCAAACTGGGCATGCACCGCACCGAATTGCGGAACGGCGTTTTGATTTATGTGTGCTTACGCGAAAAGAAATTTGCCATTTTGGGAGATATCGGCATCCATCAGTTTGTTAGCGACAATTTTTGGGAAACCGTGAAATCTGAAATGCAGGAGCTTTTGAAACAAAATAAGCATACCGAGGCCATCTGTCATGGTGTTCGGCGTGCAGGAGAAAAACTGCGGCTCCACTTCCCTGCCGGCAATAACAATCCCAATGAACTTAGCAATGAAATTTCAAGGGATTAAATTTTTACTTGCTGCATTCCTGATTATTGGGAATACTTTCAATCTGACAGCGCAGGCCGACGAAGATATTGCCAGAAAACCCGTACCTGATTACATTGGACTGGTCAATGATTTTGCCGGGGTTTTAACTACAGAAGAAAACACTGCTCTTGAAAGGAATCTTAGGGCCTATGAAGACAGCACCAGCACCCAGATTGTGGTAGTTTTAGAAAAAACCCTCAACGGCCGGGATCAATATGACCGCAGCATGGATTTTGCCAAACAATGGGGAGTTGGACAAAAAGACAAAAACAATGGTGTGGTGATTTATCTCGCCATAGATGACAGAAAACTCAGTATCCGGACTGCCAGTGCCACTGAGGGCGCGCTAACAGACGGTGAAACTGGCGAAATACGAAGAAAAATCATGCAGCCACTGCTGAAACAGGGCCTTTATTTTGATGCACTTGACAGCGGTACACGGGCAGTAATGCTGGCACTGGCGGGAGAGTTTAAAACGGACGGAAAAGGAAAAAACGATGACGCTCCCGGTTGGATAATGATTGCAGTTGTGTTATTAATCATCTTGTTGATGTCGGCATTTGGCAAAAGAGGCAGAAGCCGCGGTTATGGCGGTATGGGTCCGTATTTCTGGGGCGGTGGCTTTGGAAGCGGATTTGGTGGTGGCAGCAGCTCAGGAAGCAGCTGGGGCGGCATGGGAGGCGGTGGCGGATTTAGCGGCGGCGGATCTGATGGTGGCTGGTAAATTACACCACCGCGATAATCGCTTATAATTGTTGACTGATCCTAAATTTAGGCCTGCTTTTTCAGTACCTTTGCACCCCCGAATTTGGAACCCGAACTAAACTATATCGACAAATGCGAAATAACCGTAACCGGAGCCAGGGAGCACAATCTTAAAAACCTGGATCTGGTAATACCGCGCAACAAACTGGTTGTTTTTACGGGCTTATCCGGTTCGGGAAAAAGTTCATTGGCTTTCGATACCATTTTTGCTGAAGGGCAAAGACGTTACCTGGAGAGCTTCAGTGCCTATGCGCGGCAATTCATCGGCGATATGAAGCGGCCTGATGTAGATAAAATTACAGGCCTGAGTCCTGTTATCAGCATTGAGCAGAAAACTGTTTCAAGAAACCCACGCAGTACTGTAGGTACGGTTACCGAGGTGTATGATTTTTTACGACTGCTGTTTGCGCGTGCCGGGGAAGCATACAGTTATGTATCGGGCGAAAAAATGGTGCGATTTACCGAGGCGCAAATCATAGCATCGGTTATTGAGCGTTTTAACGAAGAAAAGATTACGCTGCTTGCACCACTGGTAAAGGGCAGAAAAGGCCACTACCGCGAACTTTTTGAACAAACACTGAAACGCGGCTACAATAAAGTCAGGGTTGACGGAGAAATTCAGGATATCAAAAGCGGCATGCAGGTTGACCGCTACAAAATCCATGATATTGAAGCTGTCATTGATCGTTTACAGGTTAATGCCACCGACACTCAGCGTCTTGCAGACAGCGTTGGGACCGCATTGAAAATGGGGCATGGATATTTGGTTGTACTTACAGAAAGCGGGGTTTACCCGTATTCGAAATTTCTGATGGACCCGGTATCCGGGATTAGTTACGATGAGCCCCAACCCAACAGCTTTTCATTCAACAGCCCTTATGGTGCCTGCGAGCATTGCGAGGGTTTGGGCGAAGTAGCTGAGGTAAACACAGACTATATCATCCCTGATACATCCAAGAGTATTAACAAAGGGGCTATAATACCTGTGGGTGAGCTACGCGATAATTGGACATTTACGCAGCTGAGGGCCGTGGCCAAGCACTTGGATTTCAGTCTTGCCGATGCCATTGAAAAGCTGAATCCTTTGCAAATTGAGGCCATTCTTTATGGGTTGAAAGAAAAAATACTGATTGAATACACGGGCAATGATGGCAAAAAACATAAGTATCAGAGCCAGTGGAAGGGTGTTGTGCATTACATCAATGAGAATTTTTTTGAAAGTGATGACGACAAACTCAGACAATGGGCCGAAGAATTCATGCATACCCAAGCATGTCCGGAATGCAATGGCAGCCGCCTAAAAAAGCAATCCCTGTTTATCCGCTTCGGCGATAAAAATATTTCGGAAGTTGCCTCCATGAACCTGGGAGATCTGTCAAAATGGATTGAAACCATTGCAGACCTAATCACCGAACGTCAAAAAACAATTGCTGCCGAGCTGCTTAAGGAAATCGGCGCAAGAGTTGGATTCCTAAATGCCGTAGGACTTGATTATCTAAGTTTGAATAGTCCGGCCAGAACCCTTAGTGGTGGTGAGGCACAGCGAATCAGACTGGCTACGCAGATTGGCAGCAAACTGGTGAATGTACTTTATATTTTAGATGAACCCAGCATAGGACTACACCAGCGCGATAATGAAAAACTGATTAACAGTCTGAAAGAACTGCGGGATATGGGCAATACGGTGCTGGTGGTAGAGCATGATAAAGACATGATGCTGGCCAGCGACTGGCTCGTGGAAATTGGTCCGGGAGCCGGGGTACAAGGCGGTAAAATCGTGGCTTCAGCTCTTCCGGAAGATTTTCTGAAAGCAGATAGCGTAACCGCTGCTTATTTGGCAGAAAAAATAACCATTCCGGTTCCGATGAAACGCAGAAAGCCAGGCAAGGAAAAACTAATTCTGAGAGGATGTAATGGCCACAATCTAAAAAATGTAGACGTGGAAATACCGTTGGGATTGCTGGTTTGTGTAAGTGGAGTAAGTGGCAGCGGTAAGTCATCTTTAATCAATGAAACCTTGTTCCCTATTCTTCACAACCATGTCTACAACACACACTACAGGCCGCTGGAACACACGACTGTAAAAGGTTTGGAACTTATAGACAAAGTTATCCGGATTGACCAAAGTCCAATTGGCCGGACTCCACGGAGTAATCCTGCAACCTATGTGGGCGTTTTCACAGAAATCAGAAATCTGTTTGCAGAATTGCCTGAAGCTAAAATAAGGGGTTATAAACCGGGTCGGTTCAGTTTTAACGTAAAGGGAGGAAGGTGCGAAGGATGCGGCGGTGGCGGCAAGAAAGTGATTGAAATGAACTTTTTGCCCAATGTGGAAGTACGGTGCGATTCATGCCAGGGAAAACGCTATAACCGTGAAACGCTTGAAGTAAGATATCGCGGGAAAAGCATATATGATGTACTGGAAATGCCAATTTCACAGGCAGTTACCTTTTTTGAACATTTGCCATTAATTCACCGAAAAATTAAAACCATGGTTGATGTGGGCCTGGGTTACATCACGCTTGGGCAAAGCAGCACTACCCTTAGTGGTGGTGAGGCACAGCGTGTAAAACTGGCTACCGAATTGAGTAAAAAAGATACCGGGAAAACCGTGTATATTCTTGATGAACCTACTACGGGTCTTCATTTTGACGATATTAGACAATTGCTGGGGGTTTTGCAGGAACTTACAGATAAAGGCAATACCGTTCTGGTTATTGAACACAACATGGATGTGATAAAAGTTGCGGACCATATCATAGATCTTGGACCGGAGGGTGGTTCGGGCGGCGGATTAATACTGGCTACAGGCACCCCAGAACAAATAGCGGGTGTAAAGACAAGTCATACCGGAAGGTTCTTAAAAAAAGAACTAAAATCCTGATTTTTTACATTTTATAGCTGTTTATCGGAAAATTCCTATATTCGTTTTTCAAACCAGATGAAAAAACGAATACTTCTTACCATCATTGCTGCAACGGCATATTTAACAAATGTAAAAGCACAATCCCCCAATCTATTCTCCTACCAGGCGGTAATCAGAGATGGTGGCGGAGCACTGGTCATAAACAGCAATATCGGAATTGAGCTAAAAATCAGGCAGGGAAGTTCAGGGGGTACGGTTGTTTACAGCGAAACACAAAAGATAAGCAGCAATGCTAACGGACTTGTAAGTGCGCAGATTGGCAACGGAACAGTGGTAAGCGGCAGCTTTAGTAGCATTGACTGGAGCAAGGGACCCTATTTTCTGGAAGCCAATTCCGACCCCACGGGTGGGACTAATTACACCATTAAAGGCACAACACAGCTATTATCTGTGCCTTATGCACTTTATGCCACTAAATCGGGAAATGCAACAACCGTTAGTGTAATAGCAGGTCAAGGCATGAGAAAAAGTGGCGACACTTTGCACGCATTAAGCGGAGCAGATCTGTGGAATGCAGGTAAAATAAAAGGTCGTTCTGTTTCGGGGGCTGTTCCGGCCAAGGATGATGTAATGCAATGGAATGGCACTGAATGGGGACCTGCAAAGATTAGCACCGGCGGTGGCACGGCCAATGTTCTAGCTGGCAGCGGAATGAGAAAAAGTGGCGATACATTGCATGCTATGAACAAACAATCCATTTGGAGTGCTGGAGATCTGCAGGGGCGCAGTGTATCTACGTTGGTACCGGCCAAGGATGATGTATTGCGTTGGAATGGTTCAGCATGGGCGCCTGCGGTCGTTTCAGGCGGAAGTGGCAGTAATCCTGTGTTGGCAGGATACGGGCTCTCGAAAAGCGGCGACACCATTGCAGCCAGAACAAATGCAGCATTATGGAATGCGGCTTATTTGCAAGATAATTCGATATCAACCACCAGACCCAAAACGGATGATGTGCTACAATACAATGGCTCTGCGTGGGCCCCTGCTGCAATTAAGGGCATGAACATCTATGCAGGTACGGGCTTAACTAAAATTACAGATACCATGTTTGCATTGAACGGGTCTGCCATGTGGAACGCAAATCTGTTGCAGGGACGCAGTGTTTCAACTTCAGCTCCCGCCACCAATGATGTACTGAAATGGAATGGAAGCAGCTGGGCACCCGGGAGTGCAAGTGGAGGCAGCAGCATCAGTTGCGGAACATCATCCAATACCAGCTATACAGTGAGAGGAACTGGCAGTGGTGGTTGGGAATGTACCGATGCTATCTGGATTAACAGCACTAAAAATGTAGGCATTGGAACTACCTCTCCTTCATCTTCTTATGATTTAACTGTGGGAACATCGGGGATACTGGTAAACGGCACCACAACGACCTCCAATTTTGCAGGTAAGGTGCGCATTGGCAGCACCTCTACTACCTCATATGATTTGCAGGTAGACGGAGACGGCTATATGACTGGCAGTTTACGCGTAGGAACAACAACCACACCTGCCACAGGCGGCATTATGGCAAATGGAATTATTGAAACGAATGCAAGGTATATTATGAATTCCAGCACCACGGGAACCGGCACCACTGTCATACGCACCTCAGGCGGTGAATTAAGACCCCAGTCTTCAACCATCCATGTGAAAGACAATGTTAAGAACCTCTCCTTTTCCAAGGATAAATTATTTTCACTCAGACCTGTTTCCTACAACCTGAAACCCGCACTGGGCGGTGATCATGAAATTGGATTAATTGCGGAGGAAGTGGCCGACTTCATGCCTGAACTTGTTATTTTCGGACCTGAAAGAAAGTGGAAAGGCAATACCGGAATTGCTGAAACAGATGCCAACGGAAAAGAGATTCTGAACTACAGTAAAATGGTTCCCTATTCCGTACATTACGACCGCCTGCCTGTTTATTTACTTAGCATCATCAAGGAACAGGAGTCTAGAATAAAAAATCTGGAAGAACGTTTGGAAAAACTGGAAAAACGCTAATACATTTGGGGGAAATGTTATGCAGAAAAAAAATACCGGCGCTTTTGTTACCCTAATTTCAGTTTTCTTCTTCTGGGGCTTTGTAGCAGCCAGCAATGATATCCTGATTCCAGTTTTCAAAAAGGCATTGAATTTAAGTCAGCTTCAATCACAACTGATTTCATTTGCATTCTACGTTGCCTATACTGTAGGTTCTCTGGCATATTTTATTATTTCATCGCTGCGAAAAGAAGACATATTGCATTCGATCGGTTACCGAAATGGGCTGGCCCTTGGACTAAGTATTTCTGCCGTGGGCACGCTCCTTTTTATCCCCGCCGCCAATTCGGCATCTTTTCCTTTACTTATATCAGGTTTATTTACAGTAGGTTTGGGATTTTCCCTTCAGCAAATTGCAGCCAACCCACTGGCCATAAACCTTGGAAACCCTGCAGAAGGCAACATGAGACTTAGTCTGGCAGGCGGCATTAACAACATTGGCACCACCATCGGTCCTGTGATTGTGGCATTTGCAATTTTTGGAAAAGTTTCTTCCGGCGAGACAGTGCTTAACCTAGAAGCAGTTAAAACGCCCTATTTGATTCTGGGTGCTGCATTTTTACTGGTTGCCGTGATTTTTAAATTTTCAAACATCCCCGATAAAGCGGGTATGGAAGAAGAAAAAGCAAGTTCATCCATCATGGATATCATATCCATGCCTCAAGTGCTCATGGGCATGATTGCTATTTTTGTTTACGTGGGGGTGGAAGTTTCTACAGCCAGCAATTTGCCTGAATTTATGAAGCAGAAATTGGGAACTCAAGAGCAGGATGTTGCTCCATTCGTTTCTCTGTTTTGGGCCAGTTTAATGATAGGTCGTTGGACCAGTGCTGCAGGTGCATTTAATCTGGATGCCGGAGCCAAACAGAAACTGAGTATACTATTACCATTTGCGGCGTTCAGCATTTTTGCGCTGGTTAATTTCATTGCCGGCTATGATATAGCCCAATTCTATCCCTATTTGTTTGTTGTGATTTTGCTGGCAACTGCCGATACACTCAGTGACGGAAATCCTGCCAGACAATTGTTTATTTATTCATTACTGGGAATGGCCGCGCTGATAACAGGTATTTTCGCCCATGGCATCATCAGCGTATTTGCTTTTATTTCAGTTGGGCTTTTTTGCAGCACCCTTTGGCCCTGTATTTTCACCATCAGTATTGCAGGGCTAGGCAATAAAACCAATACGGCATCAAGCTTACTCATTATGATGATTATGGGTGGCGGGGTTGTTTCATTGATACAGGGAGCACTTGCCGATGAAAACATGCTTGGAATTCAGCATTCATATTGGGTTGGAGTAGTTTGTTTTGCTTACCTGGCCTACTTTGCACTAAAAATTCAAAAAGAACTGCGAAACCGTGGAGTTGAATTTGGCAAGGTTGCCACAGGTCACTGATTTCCCTCTTCTATTCTAAGCTGGTTGCTGGTTTTGCGGCTTCCGTCATGGCTCCATCCGGGAGGTCCGAAAACGTACATGAGCTTGTTGCGCATACCGGGTGCATTTTTTACATCATGCCACATTTGTTTCCATTCTCTAAAGAGCACAGTGCCCGAATTGTAGGTATTCAGATTGGTAGTTAACCCGTATTTAATTTTGTCATACTGTTCATCTTCCGGTTCAAATGTTCCGAAAATTTTATCCCACACAATTAGAATCATACCCATGTTTTTATCGAGGTAACGAGGATTGCTGGCATGGTGAACCGCATGGTGGCTGGGACTGACAAAAACCCAATCCCAAACAGGAATGCGGCGGATGAGTTCTGTGTGAATAATGGAGCCATATAACTGCTGGATGGCAAATGCCAATACGATATCGGCGGCTTCAAACCCCAGAAATCCTAAGGGTATAAAGAATAGAAAACGATACAATGGCTCGAAAACCGAACTGCGGAAACCCACTGTGATGTTGTATTTCTCACTGCTGTGGTGAACGGTGTGTACCGCCCAAAAAAACCGTACCATGTGGCTCATCCAGTGCACAAACCAGTAAACAAGGTCAGTGAGCACAATGGCGGCAAACCAATATAGAACACCATGTTCGCTCCAGTTAAATATCCGGTTTGGAAATGACCAGGCCATCATAAATAGAAAAGTGCCGCGCATCAACGTATCCAACAAAATGTTTAATGTTGTCATCAGGAAATTATTGAGGGTGTCTTTGGTGGTATAAAGATCCCTTTTCAGGTAAGCACTTGCTATAATTTCAGCCAAAATGGTAACCGCATACAAGGGCACTGAGATAATGACCATGGCTTGCTCCCACCAATAACTATTCATGATGTCGCAAATCTACATCAGTTCATCTATACATATATTCCATTACACACTATTTTTGCGGTAACTTCGTTTACCTGAAAATGCAAAATAAATTTATCAAATACACAGGCATCGCTATTGGTATCCTGATTCTATTCTTATTAATAGTGCCATTCTTTTTAAAAGGTCCTGCTCTAAAAGCAATTAAAAAAGTGGTGAATGAGCAAGTAAATGCCCAGGTGAGTTTTGATGAAGATGTCAGCGTGGGGCTAATTCGGAGCTTCCCGAATTTATCAATAAAAATAAACAATATCCAAGTTATCGGTAAGGACAGTTTTGCAGGAGATACCTTGGCATATATTCCTCAATTATCAGTAACGCTGGATTTATTGAGTGCAATAGGCAATGGCCCCATAGAACTCAGAAAAATAAAGATGGAGAACCCCAAAATTTTTCTGCAAACGCTAAAAAGCGGTCGGGCCAACTGGGATATATTTAAAGCAGATACCACCCAAAAAGTCGTTATTGACACTACCGGCAAAGGTTTAAAGTTATCGCTTCAGTCTTTTACAATTGAAAATGGATTGCTGGATTACAACGATAGAAGTCTTGGTTTCCACACCCGCCTGAGGGGATTGGACCACCAAAGTTCAGGGGATTTTACAAAGGAAGAATTCACGCTAAATACCAAT
>JBILTS010000179.1:0-3436 GCA_044371405.1 Bacteroidia bacterium | reverse complement strand
ATACCTCGAAAATGCTGCTGGGCGCGGCGTCTGACAGTATTCGCATGGTACCTGGTTCACTGAATACAGCCATGGTGAAACCCCGCCTGGTAAGGGCTACGGAGGAGGAAAGCAACAATCCCCGCAGCTACCGAATAGAATGGAAGTTGCTTGCGGAAAGCGACGATAAAAAAGCCGGTGGCGATATGGAAAACGAGGCCACTGAAATATCCGGATTTGTTAAAAAAGCCAAGGATTTTGAACTGCAGTTCAGAGCACCGCGGCAGCCGGGTGCATACCGACTCTTCGTGACCATTCACTACAAAAATAAAGTTGCCTATTCCAATGTGCCTTTTCAGGTGCAAGGCACAGCAAGCAATTCAGGCAGCAGTGTACTTAGGTTTAAAAAGTACGATTTACAAAGTTTTGACCAGCCATGATGAAGAAATACGCACTTATTGTATCGATATTCGGACTGGCAGCATTTGCGGGTAAAGCAATTGCCCAGGATACCACGGGGTTGGCAGAAACGCCGGGTATTTACCCCAAAGCACCCCTGCCCTCCTTCGAGCGTTTTCAAGTTTCGGGGTATTATCGCTTTATCACCAATGTTCGCCATCTGCAGGCAGGTTACACCGACCAGATGAAAACCCCATTCAATATTTTTGTGGGCGATGACAGCCAGATACCCCAACTGCTGCTGAACCTGGGTGGAAGTGTATCGCCTAACACCCGATTTTATACGGATTTTTACCTGTGGACACCCATGATGGGCGGCGGTATGGTTGAAAATGTGAAAGGCCTGAACCTGGGCGTGAGTCTTACCGGAACCCATGATTTTGAAAAAGGCACGTTACAGATTCAGACAGGGGGTATCAACTGGTATTCTCTCACACCTTTTACCTTTTTTTCCAATCCGGGTTTCAACCGCTTCACGGTGTTTGAGCGCAACCCCTGGGACCCCATGACACGCAATGCCATGGACCGCTATCAGACCTTCTATCAAACCGGCGCCATGAACCAGGATACCCGCTGGGGCCGGCAGGCCTTCCAAGGGCTTATTGTGGAGGGCAGTAATCTTCCCCATGGTTTCTCAGCTGTGGTAATGTACGGTAAAACCCAGCTCAACGGGGGTATGACACCACTGCCAAACCACAGCATGGGGGGTAAAATTAAAAACGGTAACGATAACCGCTACATCAGCATCAATACTTTCAATAATCAGACCTATTCAGACTCGCTTGCCAACACCTCACTGGGCTTCTCCATACACACCGCCGAATTCGCCTTTCAGAAAAAGGGTTGGAAATTTTACGGGGAAACCGGTGCAGGACGATATTATAGTAATTCTTACAATAAGGGCTGGGGAGAGGCCATTTCACTTAAGCTGGATATTCCGCAACGCATCTTGCGCTTACCAGTCCAAATCCATTTCTTCCGAATCAGCCCAAAGGTGATAAACAACAGCAGCGTATTCTGGAATTCTTCCATTCAGGAGGGGAATAATACAGGGGCACAAGGCGAAGCACAATTGGTGCTGGCTCCTTTTTCAAGCGCAATGGTTCCGGTGGGGCAGCTCACCAATAACCGAACCGGCATAGAACTGAATTCCGAAACCAAAATCGGGCGATTCAGGATTAATGCGGGCTATAGCATTGCCCGTGAACTGGAACGGATTGCATCACAGATAACCTATTCGCATCCTGTTAATAATCTGGCATTGTCGAGGTTCTGGCGCTGGTCTTTCCCGGCCGGTGTTGGGCCTTATGCCAACCTCACTAAAGTTTACCGAGGTGTTTATGAATCGGTAGAAATAATGGACGTGGATAGCCGAAAAGTACCATTGAAAGACAAGCATTTCAACACTGTAGAGTTGCAAGTCAAATATAAAACCCGCCTGGGGAATAAAGAACTCTTTATCAATTACCTGGGTACCTACGCTTCTGTGCAGTCATTTGCATCTCCGTTCACAGTGTTTACCGAAAAAGCATGGCTCAGAACCTATTATCATCAGGTAGAATCCTATTTGAGACTGGCCAATAATCTGGTCTGGTGCAATTATGCAGGCGCAGAGCGTGTCATTGCCAACTATGAAACCCGCACGGATGCCATCAGCAGAAGACCAAAAAACCAGGAGGGTTATGCCATAGCCACCGGCTTTGATATTGAGATGAGTAAAGGTGCCGGATTGTATATACGGCAGCGAAAAATGTATTACCAGGATCGCAGCTTCAGTAAAGACCGATATAAAGGATGGGAAACCACAGTGGAGTTAAAAATATTCTTTTGATGAAAAAACAATTACAAGATAGCATTAAAATTTTTGGGTGCCTCGCAGTGCTAATGCCCTTGTGGCTTCAAGCCCAAAACAGCCCTAAGTTTAGCATGAAAGGGGGTGCACGTTCTGTGTTGGCCAATTCAGAACTGGAGGTAAAAGACAGCGTTCCCGACAAGGTTACTGCACCCAAAAATGCCGGGGGTTATGCCTTGATAGATCTGGGATTTAACCTTCGCCCCAATAAAAACACTGAAATTCTGGGCATGGTCCGAATCAATAACCGTTTTGGTGGATTCTGGGGTGCCGGTGTAACCTTTGATGTTCGACAGCTCTGGCTAAAAGGGGTAATCGCAGATAAAGTACGTTATCAGCTGGGGGATATTAACCTAAAGCAAACCCCATTCACTTTCTGGAACCACGATGAGGATCGCTGTGTGCAACTGCCTGCCGTATTTGGGCTTCAGCAGGATATTGTAAATTATGAATCATTTTATGTGCCCGGAACCTGGCGCCAGCAAGGAGCCGCCGCAGATTTTGGACTGGAATCCGTTAAACTCAAATCAGAATGGAATTTCAATGGGTATCTAACCCGTCTGAATGCCACAGATTTCGGCAGCAGGCCCGAACGACTTCATCTGGGGGCTACCGCCAACTGGGTGTTTAACAAAAAAGCCACCATGGCCTATAATCTCAGCCGAATTTTTGATGTAAAGGAGACCGCCACCCAACCCATTTTGTTTCAAAATACCGTGCAAACAATATCCTGGGAATTGAGGCAGGCACTGGCCAAACAGTTGTTTACCCTTGGCGGGGAAGCCGGTAATTCATCCTACCGAATGGTTCATGACACATCGTCGCCACATTTGCAAGACTTTTTCATTCATGGTTTTGTAAAAGTTGCTCCCGAGAGCAAACGCTGGGAGGCCGAAATGGGTTATATCAATGTAGGTCCTGATTTCAGAAGTATGGCGGCCCAATCCAAAAGAATAGACTATAATGCACAACCCTTATTGTTTAACCGATACACCCAAACGCAGATGGACCGTCCACTGCATCTGCTGGATTTTATTGGCAATACCAACCTTTACCGAACCGGTATCAACACCAAACTAATGGCTTACAATCCATTGATAAACAATATATTGCCTTACGGGATTGCAACCTTTAACCGTAAGGGAT
>JBILTS010000178.1:0-3474 GCA_044371405.1 Bacteroidia bacterium | reverse complement strand
GATTCAGCGTGAACTGATCAGGGTTAGCGGTGAAATTGCCCATGATGCCTTTGATGATTCTGAAGACAGTTTTGTATTGCTGGATGACAGCGAAAGGAAACTATATGAAATTAAGAACAACGGTTTAAAGCGCAATTTTCAGGATATTGATACATTGGTGGAAAGGGCTTTGAAAGATCTGGAAGATCGCAGTAAAACAGAAACTGACGGCATCACAGGCGTAGCATCCGGCTTCTCAGATCTGGATAGAATCACCGCCGGCTGGCAGCCCAGCGATTTGGTTATTCTGGCTGCACGACCTGCCATGGGAAAAACAGCATTTGCCCTTTCACTGGTGAGAAATGCAGCCGTAGATTTTAAAAAATCAGTGATGGTATTTTCGCTGGAGATGGCCGATGTACAGCTCGTAAATCGTCTCATCAGTGCGGAAGCAGAAGTAGCCGCCGATAAAATCAGAAAAAGCGACCTTACTGAGCAGGAATGGCAACGGCTTCATAGCAAAACCGTGAACCTGAGCCAAAGCAGAATTTTTATTGATGACACACCACAGCTCAATATTTTTGATCTGAATGCCAAATGCCGAAGGGTTCACTCTCAACACGGCCTTGACCTGGTGGTAGTGGATTACCTCCAACTGCTGAGACATGAAACCAAAGGACAAGGCAACCGCGAACAGGAAATTGCTTTTATATCCAGATCACTCAAAGGCCTTGCTAAAGAATTGAGCGTTCCGGTGATCGCCCTTGCCCAGCTAAGCCGTGAAGTAGAAAAACGCAACAACAAGAGGCCTCAGCTCTCCGATTTAAGGGAATCTGGCTCAATTGAACAGGATGCCGACATGGTGATGTTCCTTTACAGGGATGAATACTATCAAAAAACGGGAGCTGCAGAAACAGGACAAAAAGGTCCGGACTCATATAATAATTACGGAGTAGAAGGTTTAACCGAAATTATCATCGGTAAAAACCGACATGGTGCAGTAGGATCGGCATTTACCAAGTTCATCAATCACTACAGCAAATTTGTGGATTTGGCACCGGAGGAACGCGTGCTCATTCAAAGCCAGAACAGCGGATACGACGGCGGATATTCCCATGAACCTGCCACCCAAACTTTGCCCAGTAAAATGAATAATTCTTCAGATCTGTTGCTGGATGATGACAACAAAGACAGCTGGAACCACCTCGGCGGAATTGGCGGTGCCAATATTATTGAGGATGACGATTTTTAAAGTATAAAAAAACCCCGGCAAGCCGGGGTTTTCACATCAAAATACATACACTGTTTTACTCTTCTTCATCGGCAGATGCCGGAATTTTAACAGCGATGATTTTTTCTTTACCATCTGAGGTTTTACCCTCTATGGTTATGGCTCCGCGCAGTGATTTGAGGGTAGCAACGGCACCCTGTACACTGTAAACCGGCTCATTATTGATATGGGTAACATAGAAACCTGGCGGAATGCCGGCATCCTTGAACACCCCTTTGCCAATACTCTTCACCTTCACCGCATTTTTAAGACCAAGTGCCTGGCGCTCCTCACGGGTTGCATTTTCAAATTCAATACCCATGGTTCCTGCGGTGGTTTCTTTGGCTTCAGCCTCCATGCTGGTTTTGCCGCTCTCATTTAGTAAAACGGGGAATAAATCCAGCGTAGATGACTTGCGGCGCAGTGTTACCTTCACTTTATCGCCCGGGCGGCTTTTCCCTATTTCTTCCTGCAGGCGGCTGCTGCTGTTCACCTCCACATCATTGATCTTTAAAATCACATCACCTTTTTTAACACCTGCCTTCTGCGCAGCACCATCATCCACAATTTCGGCAACATAAACACCTTTTAAATCCGGGAATCCTTTATCATCAGCGAGCTGCTGGTTGATATCCTGTATGGAAACTCCTAGCAGACCACGCTGCACCTTGCCATACTTCATGATGTCATTCACTACTTTTTTTACCAGATCTACAGGGATGGCAAATGCATAACCGGTATAAGTTCCTGTTTCAGAAGCAATGGCTGTGTTGATACCAATCAGCTCTCCGGCAGTATTTACCAGTGCACCTCCGGAATTTCCGGGGTTGATGGCCGCATCTGTTTGTATGAAATTTTCAATTGCATATTTATTACCCTTGCTGCGTATGAGGTCAATGTTTCTTCCCATGGCACTTACAATTCCAACAGTAACAGTGCTTTCCAGATTAAACGGATTACCAACAGCCACAACCCATTGTCCTACCTTCACTCCTTCGCTGCTGCCGAGCTTCATAAATGGAAGTCCGCTTTCGCCAATGCGCAAAAGTGCCAAATCTGTATTTTTGTCAGTACCGATAATTTCTGCCACGTAAGTACGTTTATCATTCAGCACAACTTCTACCTTGGTGGCTCCTTCCACTACATGGTTATTGGTGACGATATAACCATCATCACTTAGAATTACGCCGCTACCCGAAGCTGCTCGGGGCATTGGACTTTCAAACCTGAAACCGGGATTGCCAAAAAAATCAAACGGATCCATGGGTTTAGATTCTTTCCGCTCAGCAGAAGCACTGCCAATGGTGGTTTTTATATGTACCACTGCAGGTGTAGAAACTTCTGCAACACCGGCAAAATCAAAAGCTGGGGTTGCGTTTAGTCCGGCATAACGAGCCATCTGAGCACTATTTTGCTGTTTCGCTTCAATGGTATTGTTTTCTGAAACCTTGGTTATGACTGCAAATGCACCGAGAGACACCAAACCTCCCAAAGAACCTGCCAACAGCAAGCCCATCCATTTAGATTTATTCAATAACTTTTCCATGATATTTTTCATTTATCAAATTTTGTTCCGAAATTCTAACTTCAAATCGCATGCATTTCTTGTATTTTTGAGGCAGGTATTTACCCTTTTCGATGAAAGGGTATTAAGTATCTGTGAAATGGCTGAAATCACATCAAGCAAAGATCAAAAACTGTTGGAGCGTTTGCAAACCGGTGATCGTGATGCTTTGGTTGCCCTGTATAAAAATCATCATTCCATGATAAGATCCTATGTTTTAAAAAATCAAGGCAGGCAAGAAGATGCCGAGGACTTATTGCAGGATGCACTGATTGTGCTGTGGCAAAAAGTGCAGCAGGGAAATTTTATTCTTAGCAGCAAGCTTAGCACCTATATCATGGCCATTTGCAAAAACCTTTGGATGAAAAGACTGGGGAAACAACAGCGCATGGAGGGAGAGGATAAAATTTTACCCCATTTGCACGTAGTGGCTGACAATTTTTCAGAACTACCTGATTTCAAACACCTGTTAAAAGCCATGGATGAAATTGGAGAAACCTGCAAGCAGTTGCTTTTGCTGTTTTATTTCGACGGCAATGACATGAATCAGATTGCAAGCAAGATGCAATTTGCCAATGCCGACACTGCCAAAGCCAAAAAATACCAATGTTTCAAAAAACTTGAAACACTTATCAAAAGCCGCTTTAATAAATCAGATTTT
>JBILTS010000086.1:0-9671 GCA_044371405.1 Bacteroidia bacterium | reverse complement strand
GAGTAATGGTAATCCTTTAATTCTTTCAGCAATGCCGGTATTTCGCCTGTTTGATGAATACAGGCATGCACAATCTTTTCAAGATGATTAGTGGTTTTACCCATGGCACTTATCACCACCAGTAAAGGACCCTGCTGATGAGTCAGAAGAACATTGGCGATATTCCTTACTCCATCTGCATCTTTTACCGATGCACCGCCAAACTTGAATATTTTCATTTTAATTGGGAAAGACGAACAGACTGTTGTTTTTTTGCAAAGTTAATTATCAAACTACCCCAAATACGAAATAATTTTATGGCATTAAAAGGATTGGTTACGCTGGAACAATTTATTGTAGATCAGCAGTCATTGTATAAGAACGCTACAGGTGCTTTTAGCAAAATGTTCAGGGCGCTTGAATTGGGAGCGAAGATGGTGAACCGCGATGTTAGAAAGGCAGGATTGGTGGATATACTTGGCGATATGGGTTCAATGAACATTCAGGGCGAATACCAGAAGAAGCTGGATGTGGTAGCCGACACAACCTTTATTGAAGTTTTGGGCCGCTGTGGAGAGGTTTGCGCAGTCATTAGTGAGGAACAGGATCATGCTATTTTCATTGAAGGATGCGAGCATAAGGATTACTACGTGGCAATTGACCCGCTGGATGGCAGTACCAATATTGATGTTAATGCGAGTATTGGTACCATATTTTCTATCTATAGAAGAAAAGACAACACCAGAGCACCGATAACGGAAGATTGCCTACAGCGGGGCTCAGAACAGGTAGCGGCGGGTTACTTTTTATACGGAACTAGTACAATGCTCATATATACCACGGGCAATGGAGTGAATGGTTTTACCCTTGATGATACCCTGCAGGAATTTTGTTTGTCGCATGAAAACATAAAGATACCTGATGGAGGGGCAATATTTTCCATCAATGAAGGCAATACCTCTGATTTTCCGGAAGGTGTTAAACAATACATTTCGTGGTGTAAAGAAAAGGACAAGGCCACAGGAAGACCTTATGGAGCCAGGTATATTGGCAGTTTAATCGCTGATGTGCATAGAAATCTGCTCAGGGGCGGAATTTTCATTTATCCGGGTACGGAGAAAAAGCCCAATGGTAAACTGCGCCTAATCTATGAATGCAATACCATGGCGTTTATTGTGGAGCAGGCCGGGGGTATGGCACATTCCGGTCGTGAGCGTATATTGGATATTTTACCGACTGATTTACACCAGCGTTCTCCGCTATTTATTGGCAGTACACACATGGTCAATCAGGCACTGGAGTACTTGAACAGATTTTCCTGATCAGGCATCCAGCACATCAAGCATGATGTTGAAAGTTCTCACCTCCTTGCCCGGAAAAACCACCTCGCTCATATAAGCAATCAGGGATTCTGCCAGTTTTCTTCTTGTTGGTCGGTCTGCAACCGGGTTTTCTTGATTCATGAGTTGCTGAAGTAATTGCTTGCTATTTTCATCTGTAAATTGTCCAGACCACCCACTATGAAGGTAGTTGTCTTTCCCTTGTGCTGAAAGACTATGGCCGGCTGCATCACAAAGTTTTATCAAAAAACGCTGGAGGAACCAGGAATCGACTTCAGTGATGCGAAACAGGCGGCTAAAATCAGTTTTTACCGAAAGAAACAAATTCTCATCAGGCATTGCCTCAGGGAGGGTATTGCGAATGAGTTCGGTACATACCAGGGCCATGTTGGTACTTAGAAAGTTTTCATTCATGAATGGCTCTGCGGCTTTAATTTCTTTTGCCCGCAACAGATTTTGTTTCTCCGAAAAATAAAACACTACTTCCAGAAAACTGCCCGGTAGGAGCAGGGCACTTTTGCCTTTTTTTCCCTGTATGCCGGAGAAAATGAAGGGGAGAATACCTTTAGACTGGGTGAATAGACTGACTACAGCCGAATTTTCGCCGTATGGGATTTTTCTGAGTACAAGGGCCTCTGTTTTAATAAGCATTAGTCAATCCAGTCGGCCACAAACAGGTTGGTTGCCCTGCCGCCGCCGTTGTTTCTGTTTGACGAAAATACGATTTGTTTTCCATTGGGTGAAAACATGGGAAAAGCATTGAAGATACTTTCCGTGGTAATCTGTTCAATATTTTTACCATCTTCATCAATCATATAGAGCTGAAAGTCATATCCGCGGGTGCTTCTGTGATTGCTTGAAAAAATAATCTTTTTGTTGCCGGGATGATAAAAAGGTGCCCAGTTTGCTTTGCCCAAGGATGTTACTTGCTTTAGGTCTGAACCGTCGGCATTCATGGTATATATTTCCATGTTCGTTGGCTCTACCAAATCTTTACTGAGCAAATCCTTATATTTTTTTATTTCTTCCTCTGTTTTGGGTCGGCTACTTCTGAACACGATTTTTTTACTGTCAGGACTAAAGAATGCTCCACCGTCATAGCCCAGACCACTGGTCAGTTGTTTTTGATTGCCGCCGTCAATATCCATAATCCATAATTCCAGGTCACCGCTTCGTGTACTGGTGAATACTATTTTCTTACCATCCGGAGAAACGGTGGCCTCAGCGTCATACCCTGGCTCTTTGGTGAGTTGGCTTGTGATGTTGCCTTTCAGGTCAGAAACAAAAATATCATAGCTCTTATATAGCGGCCAGGCATATGCTCCTTTAGTTTCCGGCGGTGGCGGACAGCTCTTGTTATCGAGGTGGGTGCTGGCAAAAAGCACATGCTTGTTGTCGGGCATGAAGTATGAGCAGGTCGTTCTGCCATCGCCTGTGCTGATCAGATTGGCGCGAAAAGAAGAATCGCCAAATTGAGAGAGTTTAGCGGTGAAAATCTGATCGCATTGTAATCCCCAAGCCGGATTGTTGCTTTGAAAGGTGAGTTGCTTACCATCAAAACTCCAGTAAGCTTCTGCATTATCTCCTCCAAATGTCAGCTGCCTTATGTTTCTGAGGTGTTTTTCATTCTGTCCGGGAAGTAGATTAATTACAGTTTTTTTTGTGGCACAACCCATAAAAAGGAGTCCAATTGGCAATAAAATTCTAAAATACAGCATGGGCTTTAAAAAGAGTTGCAAATTTACGGCCTAAATGCTGTTTGGTGCAGACTTGAAATGTTTATTTTAATAATTCCCAAGCTATTTTGGGAAATCCCTTTTCCCCTTTATCGTTGTAAAAATCCACGAAACGCATTTTGAAATAATTTCCTTTAGCATCGAGTATGATAAAGATTTTCTTTTGATTTACTGTGTATTTATTGGCTGTTAGACTCCATGTTTTCCAATCATACCCTATTTCATTCAAATAATTGCTAAGCAGCAGGTTTTTGGCATATTGTAAGTCAATTTGATTGAAATCAATGACATTGTTTAATTCTAGCACCTTTACTTTATTGGGGTTGGTGAGAACTCCTCTTAGAATATAAGGCATGGTGGCACCCAGGGTCTCCTCGGTAACGGTTTGCTTATAGGTTGTAAAGACCATGTCCCAGTTATCACGAGGCAACGGCTCATTAAATACCTCTTTTTCAGTGCTGAAATTATAATAGGCGTAATTATATTCATTACTAACGCTGATGTATACATCTTGCCTTGGTGTTGTATCAGACAATAATCCCCACTGGAAATGGTAAGAAGGCCCCTCACGACCCAGCAATTTGATTTTGATAAATTTTTTATTGCCCAGAGAATCAGCACCACGGTTAATTATGTAAACTCTGTTTTTGGGTTTTACCTTTCCATTGTGATAGCTATCCCACCACCCTGAAAAAGACAGCGAATCATGATGTCCGTTGGCATTGTCAAATGTCCATATTTGATTATTTGCGTCAATTTGCCGAATATCGCTGAACGCCACATTTTCTATAAAAGTGGCTGAATATGCACTGTGTTTACCGCAATTGATAATGATGTTATTTTTTTCGCTTAGTGAAAATCCAATATCCCACAAACCAAAAGCATTGGATGCCGTTTTTTGGGTAGAAAATTCAAACCACAGTTGATTTTCATAATTTTCTCCCATGGCAAAAGTTGCAGATTGGGTGCCCACGGGTACATCAGGAGCAGTATAAAGTCCTTCCTCTTTTTCACAGGATGAAAGTCCAATCAATATAACTATCAAACCTACCCAATATCCAATTATACTTCTCATTTAATATCGTAGCTAAATCTTAAAAATGCAGTTCTGCCCGGGGTTATATTCAAGTTTAATCCCTGTTCAGAGTGTGGTGTGAGATTCCGACGTGTAGATGCGAGCGTGGTTATGCCCAAAATATTTTTTACCCCTAATGATATATGCAGATTTGCCTTGGGGAACGCTTTCTGTGCTGTGAAATCAAGAAGATAAAATCCAGCGGTTCTGTATCGCTCATAATTTTCCATGTATCCTACGGTAGGGCTTGTATATCGGCTCATTAAAGAAACAGATGCCTTTTGCTGTGAAAATTTTCTGGTGAAGTTGAGAGCAAACTGACCATTGATGTATGAACGCTGATTAATGGTGTCGGATTGTTCAAGCAAATCGTAGACAGTGAGCAGTGTGCCAGACATTTGCATGGAGTATCGGGCATTATGAAATTCAAAGTTTGTGCTTAATCCTTGAGAGCGAAACCGACCAATATTTATGTAGGTATAATAATTGGTGTTAAAATCGATGAGTGCCAGGTTGATTTTATTCCTTATGATGTTGTTGAATAATGAGAAGCTGAATATGGCACCTGAAGTGCTTGAAAATGGGTGTCTGTAGTCGAAGGAAAGAATAAAATTATCGGATATTTCGGCTTTCAGACTGTCGTTGCCATGTACGTTATGGCTCATATCTACAAAATAGAAGTTTAATTCTTTTAATGAGGGCGCTCTGAAACCCTTGGCATAGCTTCCGCGAAAACACAGGTGTTTTGAGAGATTGTATTTTACTTGCAAGGAGGGGATGAGGGGAGCCAGTTTAAAGCGATCTCCAAAAACTGAAGATACGATTGGATTGCCAAATCGTGAATTGTGCAATACCCGGAGAGAAGGTCTTATCTGCCATTCTTTACTTGGTTTATATTCAACAGATCCAAACAGTGCCACATCGGTAATGCCTGGTAACTCGGCTGGAATACGCTTGCCGGTGGCGGTTTCTCTCATAAAATCATATCCAACCATCCATGAAATGGTTTTTACCGGATTGTGGTGTGTGTATACGCCACGCGAGTTGATCATGGTGAAAATAGTGGTGTCCTGGTCTTCAGGTCTGTAGGGTGTTTCTGAACCTGTAACCAGGTTTCGTTTGATGGTGTTTTTGGCCCGATTAAAATAGTTAAATGCGTTTTGCCACTCGAAACGGCTAAAATTATTGATTTTAAATACTGAGTGAATTGTGTTGTCAAATCGGGTGGTTCGGTACAGCGAATTGTATCCGGTTACATTGGCAAGGCTGTATTCTGCATCACTGCGGTCAGTCAGACTCTCCTGAAACAATGAAGATGTTATTCTGTGATTGCTGTTTTTGTTGTTCAGGAATAAAGAGGCGTCGGCAAATTGTTTGGTTTTTGGTTTCCAATCAAAGCTGCGGGTATGAGAATCAAAATCTCTGCCGGCAAAAAAATAGCGCCCCGCATTAATGATAAATGGGGTTTTGGGCGTGAGTCTGCCGTTCACATTCACATCGTAATTGTAATTGCTGAGAGCAGACATATAATCATGAAAGATGTTGATGCGGGAATTGAATCGCTGATTGGTGGGGTTTTTGGTAATAATATTGATAACACCACCCAGCGCATCGGTGCCGTAAACCACGCTCATCGGTCCTTCGATGATTTCAACGCGTTCCACGTTACTCAGCACAATTTGCCCAACATCCACATTGCCATTGATTCTGCCTATTACCGGGATTCCGTTAATAAGAATTTTTATATCTTGGCCTCCAATGCCTTGCATGATGGCACTGCTGCCCATAACGGCATCCTGTCCAACCTGGATATTGGCTTCATTCAGCAACAATTCCCCGAGATTTTGTGCCCCTAGCTGAATGATTTTCTCTTTGGGTATAATGCGAATGAGATAGGGGTTGTCTGAAATCTGCCGTGGGCCTGTGGCACCGGTAATGGTTACCGGATTGATGAGCATGTTTTTCTGTTTCAGTATCACCATAATTTCCCTATCCATGGCGGTGTAGGTGCCTTCGAAATCCATCATAGAATCTGATGGTGAAATGATGTTCAGTTTAAATGCCCCGTTTAAGGCGATGGTAAATTCCCCGTTAGTTTCGGTTTTTCCGACAATGATGGGCATCAGCGGTCTGGCATCAGCCAATATTTGTGCGTTGGCTATGGGTTGACCTTTTTCGTTTTGTACCCGAATAATGCGCTGTTGGGCAAAAACACTGTAAGTGCCTGCAATCAGCCACAGTAATAGTCCTATGTTCTTTTTAGCGGGCAAACTATACGTTATTCGATTACCAGTTTTTGGGTCATCACTTCGCTACCTGACTGAATTTGCAGCAGGTAAATTCCGGAAGAAATGCCGGCCACAGAAACAGGATATGCATTCCAGGATGCCTGGGCCTGCAATGGTTGGGAAACTAATGTTTTGCCATCCATGCTCTTCACAAAAACACGGCATGCCTTAGGGGTGGGCATGTCCAGTGTCAGGAAAAACTGTTTAGAAGCAGGATTTGGAAATACTTTTACGCTGCCAAAGAATTTATCCTTAACGGATAGACTGTTGCGAAGTTGCATGCGGCTGAAAAGTGTTTTACCGCCGGCACTGCCTGTAAAGGCGGTCATGCGTAGCAACCAATACGAAGTATCGGTAGTTCTTGTGCGTTCTATCAAATAGCACATGGTATCGCTCAGTGACCATGCCCCACTAAAAGTTTTCCAGTTTGATCCAATGCCGGTAAGGTCATTTTTAAATGCCTTGGTGTAATCGCCTACCAGCCAGTTGCTGTCGGGTTTAATGCTGTTGAAGGGTCTTCCGAATACTTTGGCTGTGCGTGTGCCACGCTTGCTTTCAATACCCATTACCGGATACATCTCTGGTATTCCCGTCATTGGGTTTGGGCTTAACTCGAAATATCTATTGAAGGTGATGTCCCAGTCTGTGGAGGCCGGTTCTCTGCCAGGTTTGGTGGCACCGGTGAATTTGAAATATTTATACATTTTACCGGCCGCTGAAGATTGAAAAAGCGTGTCTGTGGTTTCTGCGGTGCCATCCAGATTGGCATATTTGAAAATTAAATCGCCATTGGCTTTTTGAATGACAGGCCAGAATTTTAAAAATTTTGAATAGGTGCCGGGTGTCATGCCTGCCCAGGCCAGCAGGAACAAGGAATCTCCCAATACTTCTTTAGAATTTACATCATAGGTTCCCCATCCAAATTTCCATTTGGCCATGTTGTTATACAGGTTGAAAGCACCTTTATTGTGATCGTGAATATCGTTCCACAAAGGTTTCCATGCTGTCCAACCGGCAGTGTCGAAAGACGACCAGGCATCGGTTTTTCCCTTAGGGTATTGAAAAACACGCAATCCGCTCATGTGATTGGCACGAATGCAGTTGTCCCTGCTCACGGAAGTGTGGGCTATATCCCAGTTGTTTACGGCTGAGGTTGCTTTGGCTCCGGTTTTAACATCGTAAAAAACCTGATTGGCATATCCCTGGCCCATGATGGCTGAGTCATTGAGTACACCTTGTGCGGAAACATTGATGGCAGTCAAAGCAGCAGTTGCCAGCAACAAGCAGAGAGAGTTTTTCATTGAATGTGGGTTTAAAATTATTGTCTGCAAAATTACCGAATAATCCCTTGATGTTATTGAATTTGATATCGTTGTATTGTCATTTTTGGGTAATCAATTCACCTGTTTATTTTCCCTTGAAAAAGAACATTGTGCTTGTCAATGTGTTGTAACTTTGCAGTCAGAAAAAATCGCTTTTGTTTTGGCTAAAATCAGCATCAATATCAAGTCCGGAACACTCGAAACAACGGGTTTGGTTGTGGGCATTGACCTGGGTACTACCAATAGCATGGTGGCAGTGGTAAATCCTGAAACGGGCAAGCCGGAGGTTTTGGGTAAGCCCGGAGAGTTGTTGGTGCCTTCTGTGGTGCACATTACGCATGACGGTATCCCTGTGGTGGGCAATGTGGCGCGTCAGGCACTGATTTCGCACCCTCAAAGTACCATATTTTCGGTGAAACGCCTGCTTGGTAGGAGTTATAAGGACATAGAGGCCCACGCACCATATTATTCATACAGAATTTTGGATGAGTCGGATGAAAAACTGATTCGCATTGAGGCAACTGGTAAGTATTTTACGCCAATAGAACTAAGTGCAGAAATTCTGGCTGAGTTGAAGAGAAGGGCAGAGGCCATGACCGGTAAAAAAGTAGATCGGGCTGTAATTACAGTGCCTGCCTATTTTAATGACAGTCAGCGGCAGGCCACCCGGGATGCAGGTAAAATTGCCGGATTGGAGGTGCTAAGAATTGTGAATGAGCCCACGGCGGCGAGTTTGGCCTATGGGCTGGGTTTGGAAAATTCAGATACCAAAACCATAGTAGTGTATGACTTGGGCGGTGGTACTTTCGATGTTTCGGTGCTGCGAATTGAAGAAGGTGTTTTTGAGGTTTTAAGTACCCACGGAGATACCTACTTGGGGGGAGATGACTTTGACCGGGAAATTATCAGGTACTGGCAGGAGATGATGCCTGAATCTATCTGGAATGAATCTTCCAAATCGCTTCGGCTGCTTGCTGAAGAGGCCAAGAAGCAGGTTTGTGGCAATCAGCCATTCAGAGAAACGGTAGTTTTGCTGGGAGAATCATATTCACTCACGCTGGATTATGTTGTATTTGAGCAAATTACAGCCCTGTTAATGGATAAAACTATTCATTGCCTTCAGCAGGCGTTGTCAGATGCCGGGCTCAAACCGGATGAAATAGATGAGGTGGTGTTGGTTGGTGGAAGCACACGTATGCCTTTTGTGAAGCAACGTATGGTGGATTTGTTTGGTCATAACAAAGTGAATGATTTCTTAAATCCGGATGAAGTGGTTGCATTAGGGGCTGCTGTAGAGGCCGATGTGCTGGCCGGCAACAGAAATGATGTATTGCTGCTGGATGTTACGCCTCTGAGTTTAGGAATTGAAACCTTGGGAGGTTTGATGGATGTGTTGATCCCCCGAAACACAAAAATTCCATGCAAGTATATGAAGTCCTACACCACTTCTGTGGATGGACAGGTGAAAATGAGCATTGCCATATATCAGGGTGAGCGTGAATTGGTAGCAGAAAACCGAAAACTGGGAGAACTCTTGTTAAGTGGAATTCCTGCCATGCCGGCAGGTATGCCCAAAATTGAGGTAGCATTTATTCTGAATGCGGATGGCATTTTAACTGTAGAAGCCCGTGAGTTGAGAAGCGGTGTGGCACAGCACATTGAAATTAAGCCACAATATGGTTTATCGGATGCAGATGTAGAGCGCATGCTGCTTGATAGTCTCAGCCATGCCAGGGAAGATGTGGAAAAGCGCATGCATGTGGAGGCCCGCACAGAGGCAGAACAGATGATATACACGGTGATTCGTTTTCTGGAAAAGAATGCGGTTTTGCTGAGTGAAGAGGAAATCAGCCAGACACGCCTGCTTTGCGAAGATTTAAAAAATACCCTGACGGTTGCCGACAAAGACACAATTTTAAAAGGGGTAGATA
>JBILTS010000012.1:0-29709 GCA_044371405.1 Bacteroidia bacterium | reverse complement strand
AAAGGTTGATGAACAAGGCGGTCTCTTCAGCACTTTCAGGCACCCATATTGATCAGCTATGAAGAATCTTTTTTTCTTACTGGGATTTGTGTTTTTTGGATCGGGAATGGCTCAGACCTGGACCGATGCAGAGATGCTGGAGCGAAACAATTATGGATTAAAACTCGGTTTTAATGTTACATCCATGTGGGGTGGGGAATTGCAAAATCCCAGGCCGTATTTTGGCCCCACGGCCGGGTTTTTTTGGCACACCAAAGAAACCAAGAAGCCACTGATGTTTCAGACCGGATTTGAAGGCAGCATGCGGGGCGGGAATTTTGCCAACAGAGATAGAAGTTTACCGGGCGGCGGCAACACTAATTATCGAAGAATTGGACTGATAACGGCAGACGTGCCCTTACTGCTCAATTATCGCATTGGGCCAAAAAAAGACGAAAGAACCCGGGTAATGCAAATTGGAGCCGTCGTATCCGGAACCATTAGAAGCACTGCTTATTTAGGGGAAGATAAATTGCCTGCACAGCATTTTCAGGACAGTACAAGCCACTTGTATCAATGGGGTAATTTACCCATGAAGCCATTAGAAGTTCTCGCTGTGATTGGCTATCAGGACCGTGGCTTGGTAGCGGGCTGGCAAATACAGTTGCAGGTAGGCATCAACAACCTGAATGATGTGAAAAGAGAAAATGGCATCATTGTTCCGTTGATGCCCTATGCCTATCCGGCTACCAATACGGGCAAAAGAATCAGCACCTGGAACCTCAAGCTCAGTGCGGTGTTTTAGGTGGAATACACTGTAATTTCATAATTTTGCCTTTGGAATGACACATTCGGTTGCTTTTTACACCCTGGGTTGCAAATTGAATTTTGCAGAAACCGGAACCATTGGCAAGCAACTGACTGAAAATGGATTTACCCGTGCCGAATTTACGGATGGTGCCGACATGTATGTCATCAATACCTGCAGCGTTACAGATCATGCAGACCGAAAGTGCAAAAAGGTAGTTGCTGAGGCACTGCGCCACAATCCCAATGCTTACATCGTGGTGGTAGGTTGCTATGCCCAGTTAAAACCGGTGGAAATTTCTCAAATTCCCGGAGTGGATCTGGTATTGGGTGCAGCCGAGAAGTTTAACCTGATGGCGCATTTGGGTGATCTTAAAAAAGAGTCGGAGGCGAGGGTGATGAATTCACCAATTAAGGAAACTCGGGATTTTGTGCCTGGCTTTAGTGAGGGTGAGCGAACAAGGGCATTTGTGAAAGTACAGGATGGTTGTGATTATTTTTGTTCTTTTTGCACCATTCCGCTTGCTCGCGGCAGCAGCCGAAGTGCCAGCATTGCTGACACACTGGAAAAAATAAAACAGGTGGCCAACGGATCCGTACGTGAAGTTGTGCTTACGGGTGTGAACCTTGGTGATTTTGGGGTAAACCATGATGAAGATTTTTTTGGCCTGATTACAGCGCTGGACAACCTGGATTCGGTGGAGCGATTTCGCATCAGTAGCATAGAACCTAACTTACTCAGTGATGAAATTATTGAGTTTGTAGCACGTTCCAATCGTTTTGTGCCCCATTTTCACATACCCTTGCAAAGCGGCAGTGATGAGATTTTGGGCAGAATGCGTCGCCGTTACAAAACTGATTTATACCGAAGCCGGATATCTCGAATACTGGAGTTGATGCCACATTGTGCCATAGGCGTTGATGTGATTGTAGGTTTTCCGGGTGAAACGGAAGAGGAGTTTTTAAAGACCTATCATTTTCTCAATGAACTTGATGTTGCCTATCTGCACGTGTTCCCTTACAGTGAGCGCCCCAATACGACTGCTAAAAAAATGCAGGGGCGTGTCCCTCAGTCTGTAAGGCAAGAACGTGTGAGTATGCTGCGGACACTCAGTGAAAAAAAGCGTCAGGCCTTTTACCGCAGACACTTGGGTACTACACGTACCGTACTTTTTGAGGCCGAAGAGAAAAGTGGCTTTATGTACGGTTTTACAGATAATTACATCAAAGTAAAGGCCGCCTATGATCCATTGCTGGTGAATGAACTGGCTGATATTGCACTTGAAAACATGAATGATGATGGAACGGTGAGCAGTATGCTTGATTTAGCGGTTGTGCATCATTAATTTGCGGACGTGTTTCCTACCCTGTATCATTTTTTTAAAGATGTATTCGGAATTGAAGTTCCGGCATTACAAATCTTAAATACATTCGGATTTTTTGTAGCGTTGTCTATTGCCGGTGCTTTTTGGGCCATGGCGACAGAAATGCGCAGAAGAACCTCATTGGGGCAATTTCAGTCTGTGGAAGTGAAAACCATATCTGGTAAGCCGTATCCATTATCTGATTATATGCTTAATGGTGTTTTTGCATTCATTTTTGGATACAAAATTTTGTATCTGATGTTTCCCGCGGAGGCAAATTTTTTACCTCAGGAGCACATCTTCACTTCAGAAGGTAATGTTATGTATGGCATACTTTCATTATTGGCAGTGCTCGGCTGGCGTTACTACAGCGACAGGAAACAACGGTTGCCTGAACCCAAGATTGAAATCCAAACACAATCGGCAGAATGGCACATGGGAAACATTACCACCATCGCCTTGCTTTCAGGTTTTGCCGGTGCCAAATTGTTTCACATTCTTGAAAACCCTTCCGGTTTAAGCCTGGGGAACATTGCCGAGGCGTTTTTCAGCACCGGCGGCTGGACTTTTTTCGGCGGATTGATTGGCGGAGCAGCAGGGGTACTCATTTATTGTTATCGCAAAGGAATTAGTTTATTGAGGATGCTGGATGCCGGTGGGCCTGCCATGATGCTGTCCTATGGTATTGGTAGGTTTGGTTGTCAGTTTTCCGGTGATGGAGACTGGGGGATTGCCAACATCAACCCTAAACCGTTTTCCTGGTTGCCCGACTGGGCCTGGAGTTACACGTATCCGCATAATGTTTTGGGAGAAAATGCAGCTGCCGCTGTTAAATACATTGATGGCTGCACGGGTATTTATTGTTACGAGCTGGCTGTTCCCGTATATCCAACACCGCTTTATGAGGCATTGATGGGTTTGTTGTTGTTTTATGTTTTATGGAAGGTTTTGCGGTATAAAATACAGGCCCCCGGAAAACTTTTTGCCTGGTATATGGTATTTGCCGGCACAGAGCGTTTTCTTATTGAAGGCATTCGGGAACATGGCGACAGTTTATATAGGATAGGGTCTATTTCCTTTTCACAGGCCCAAATGATATCATTGTTGCTGGTATTGGGTGGTGTGATTTGGTTGCTGAAAAAAGCTTCACCCGAAACAATAAAGACTGACTGAAATCGTTACTGAATAAAGGGATGCAAACCTACATGCGGATTTTATTTATGGTTTTTTTGTGTGGAGTAACCCAGCTTACTGCACAGGATACGGCTGCGCGGTGGATTGTGATTGACGGCGATACCATCGACAATAAAACACTGGATCCGGTGCTGGTGAGTGCGGGCATGGATGCTGAGGGTCGAATTGCTTATCAGCGATTGAAAAAACGGATAAAAAAGGTGATGCCTTACGCCAAAATGGCTGCATACAAAATGAGGGTGATGGAGGATAATCTCACCCAGAAAAAATCAAAAAGGGATAAAAAACGATATATAAAAGAGTGCGAGGAAAGTTTGAAGCAGATGTATATGGGGCAATTAAAGAATCTAAGTATTGAAGATGGCAAAATTCTGATGAAGCTCATCCATAGAGAAACAGGAAAAACAACCTGGCAGATTATGAAAAATTACCGAGGTGGGGCAGAAGCTTTTTTTTGGCAGGCGTTTGGGACTGTATATGGGCACGACATGAAGGTAGAATTTGACCCGGTAACCGATTTTCAGATAGACAATATCATTCGCATAGAAAATCTGGAGTAACCTTATTGCTTTCGAAGCATAATCCAGAGTACAGCTGGCGCTCCAATGACTGCACAGACGGCATTGGTAGGTAAAATCATGTTGCTTAAGGCATGATGGGCAACCAAATCGGCGAGCAAACACAATGATATGCCAAAAAGGAGGGTGGGAAGCCAAAGTAAGCCGTGGTTGCTACTTTTCATCAATCCGCGGGCAAAATGTGGGGCAATCATTCCCACAAATCCAATGGGGCCACAAAATCCGGTAATTGCACCTGCCGTAAGTCCGGAGAGAATTACAATTGTGACCCGAAATCCGGGTACGTCAATACCTGCTGATGTTGCATAGGTGTCGCCGGGCAGGTAGGCGTCCATTTTAAAACGAAAAAACCATAACCAAACTGCCGAAATAATCACAATTGCACCAAGCATAGGTATTTCCTCCTGCTGAACACGGTCGAAACTGCCAAGCCCCCACATAACAAAGCTTTTAACCTGATCGGCTTGTGCAAGTCCCTGTAGGATTTCGGTGCCTGCACTCAGTAAATATCCGAGCAGCACACCGGTGAGTAGCAAGGTGAATGTGTTGCCATGATGCCGTTGAACGAGCAACTGTAACAGTAAAATAGCCATACTGCCTGTCATGCCCACAATGGCAATGCCTATACTTTGAAACCATCCGGCGGCAAAACCAGTGGGGAATGCCATCAGAAAAATTGCGACAGCAAAAGAGGCCCCAGGTGTTGCTCCGGTTAAAAATGGTCCTGCCAAAGGATTCCTGAACAGGGTTTGCATGGCTAGCCCACTCAGCGAAAGGCCTGCGCCGGCAATGACTGCTGCCATTACCCTTGGTAAACGAAACGTATAAAAAACATCATCTCCGATGGCGATATCGCCGGCTGTAATTTCCAGCCAAAACAGCACGCTGCAAATGGTAAATAAGAAAATGCTGTTGCCGTGCTTTTTAATCATTTCAGGGCTTCAAAGAAAACGAATTCCCGGTCTTCGTCTATCAATCCGGGATGAAATATATTGATCAGATCGCGCAGGGCCAGATCAGGGCGAACCACAGCATAGTCCCACCAGGCATTGCCCCCTTCTTTGTTGAGGGTTTTGGTTGAATTGTAAACACCTCCATTTCGGGTTGCGTTGATTAGCCCCAGTCTTTTATCAGTCTGCTTCAAGCAGTTTATATCTGTGCAGGCACCCGGATTGATCCAGTAATCGGCATCTTTTACCTTTTGATAAACTTTTTCTATATCCAGCGATATTTTACCGGCCCCGGCTTCATTTTTCCAAAAATAATTTGCCCCTGCATCAGCAAGCAAGGCCGCCATATAGCTTTCACCTGAAGGTACATCCCAGTTGCCGCTGTAGGGAGCGTTGCAAAAAACCGTCGGCTCCTCCTGGCTTGTTGCACTTACCTCCGATACCATGTTCACATAATGTTCCTGTACCATGCCGAAGAATGACTCAGCTTCTGCAGGTTTTCCCATTAGCCAGCCGATAACTTTAAGCCATTCCGCTCTCGCCAGTGGATGGTTTTCAAGGTAATTCTGTAAATAAAGAACGGGTAAGCCACGTTCGGCTATGGTGTTCCATTCTTCCTTTCCTTTATTGTCAATAAAATAAGTTAGGACTAAGTCAGGGTTGCTTTTTAGTAGTTTTTCCCTGTCCAGTGATACGCCCTTCAAGGCCTCTGTCGGACGGCTGTCTTTAAACCATTTGCGGCATTTTGGCCCAGTGTGATAGCGGATATTGTCGGTGCAGCAAATACTCTTTTCGGTTCCGAGTACCTCCATCATGCCTGAAAATACGGCTGACATGCATGCAATTCGGCTGCGTTTTTTCAGTTTGACACATCCTTGGGGGGCTGCTTCCGTTCCCCAACATACAATCTGTAACCACGCGGATGTGTCCGAAGGATTTTTGAATGCCACAAAGGAGTCTTTGCCTTTGGTGCCCAGCAGAAATAAGCGACTGTATTCTGGTTGTTTCCATTCCACGCCCTCTGGCAGTGAAGCATGGTTGTTGTTTCGGCACGAAGAAAAGTAAACCGGTAATAAACAAAGCGTCAGTATGTGTATCAGCAACCTCACGGGTTGCAAAGAAACGAACCTTCGCCGGAATTTGTTTGATAACGAATCAGACAAGGCGTGCGGATAATTTCCATTTGCTGGCCCGGTGTTGCTTTTATATGTTGAATTCTTCGGCCTGAAAGGTCGTAAAAATCCCAGCTGCCGGCAGATTTAAATTCTATGAAAATCTTGTTATCCTGTAGCTGCATATTGTAGGGTTTTGGTAAAGAAACGCTTATTGTTGATGAAGCAGGACTGCAAATAACGGCCGAAGCCCAATTGGCGGTCATGGTATCCATTAGTGCAGGATTGTCTACATCGTGCAAATTACCGGGAATGATGCGGTTTCGTAGCGAAATTCCGGTGTAGCCCAGCGCCTTCAGTCTTCGGCTGATGATGCTGCTGCCATATAGCATTGGCCAGTTATCTGAAATGCCCAGACCGAATCCGTAAAAAGGTTTATTGATGCCGGCAGGAACAACCGGATCGCCAAGCTGGTGGTAGTTAAATACGGCAGGCCTTGCGGTTTCCAGTACAGCGGTATCTGCAACTGCTCCAAAATAATTAAGTACGCCGCGCACAGAGGTATTATACCCATTAAGGTGCAGTGTGCCGTCTACGCTTCCAAGGGCTGGTCTTTTGTAGTTGTTGCCCTGAAATACCACACTGTTAATTGAATCGCATGTAGCAGGCCGGAACTTATTATCATTAACAAAAGCCACATTCAAACTGGTGATAGCACCTGCGCTAAAACCACCTATAAAAAAGTTGGTTACGTCAGTACTGTCTGATTTGTTTCGTCCTTTAAGAAAACGCACTGCTCCTTTGATGTCTTGCATGGCTCTGAAAGCAGCCCTTTCAGGTTCTGCTTTGTCTAAAGCGAAGGGGTAATCCAAAAATGCCGGTCTGAAAAAGCCGAGGCGATAGGATGCCGTTGCTGCCACATATCCCCGCTGTGCAAATGCTTTTGCCTGGTTTGTTACATCCTTGTAATTACCGCCGCTGAAGCCACCGCCGTGAATAAATAAAACCATGGGTCTTTGGGTATTGCCATCGCCTACTGGTTTGTAGATGTCAATGTATAGCGAGTCTATACCATTACCGTATGTCTTAGCTGTGCCATACACAGTTTTAATTTCCTGACGAATGGTGTATTTTTTCTGCGTATAGTCGCAGGGTTGGGCCTTAGCCGATATTAAAAGGAGAAGAATTGAAATTGTGCTAATAAATCTACTCATAAAGCGAAGGTAATAAAAAATTGGACATGCTCATAAAAATTTCATTTATCATTAAAGGGCATGTTTATATTTGTAGGGCATGCTGCTGAAGCTTTATAAATACCGATACATCATTCTTTTTGCATTCTTCGGGTTGTGGATGTTGTTTTTTGACAGCAACAATGCATTTTATCGTTATTCAATTGCAACTGAGGTTGCAGATTTGGAAGACTCAAAAACAATTTTTGAGAAACAAATTGCAGATTTGAGAAGACAACGAACGGAATTATTAGGGAACCAGGCCAATTTAGAAAAATTTGCCAGGGAGAAATACATGATGAAAAAAGACAACGAGGACCTGTTTGTGATAATCAACGATACTTTACCTGAGCAAGATTAAATGCGTCCGTCTTTTGTTCATAAAACCCAAAAATTTGTGCATTTCTATTCAAGTAAGTTGAATAGGTTTGTGCCAACATCAGAAAGAATATACCTTTATGAAGTTTATAGCACCCAGTAACGAACTCCTTCAGCACTTGCTGACCGTAAATGGCGCGATCATATCCAAGCCCATTATACCTATTTTAGAGAATTTTCTCTTTGACATCAAGGGTAATACCCTGACCATTTTCAGCACGGATTTGGATACCAGCATGACAACCAGTATGCAGGTTGAATCTAAGGAAGATGTTCGGGTTGCTGTTCCCAGCAAAATGGTGATTGATATTCTGCGTTCATTGCCCGATCAGCCGGTAACATTTAGTATTGAAGAGCCCAGCTACGGTATAGAAGTGGTGAATAACAACGGTCGCTACAAAATGGCTGGACTGAATGGTTCGGATTTTCCTTCATTACCAGAAAAGTCAGGGGAGGGCAGTTTTACCGTTCCGGCCAATATTTTGCTTCGTGCCATCAGTAAAACGCTTTTTGCAACCGGCAATGATGAATTGCGCCTGAATCTTACAGGTTTGTATGTGGAAATGAAGGAAGACAGCGTAAACTTTGTGGCCACAGATGCCAATAAGTTGGTTCGCTTTACTCGAAAAGACCTCAAGACAGGCTCTGACCAGAATTTTATCATTCCCAAAAAGCCCTTGAATCTGCTGAAAACAGCCCTGCCAAACGACGATACCCCCGTTGTGGTTGACTACAATAGAAGCAATGTATTCTTTACGTTTGGTACCACCCAGTTGATTGCCCGTCTTTTGGATGAAAAATACCCAGATTACAACGCTGTAATTCCTACTGAGAATCCCAATTCACTCACCATTTCCCGCAGTGACTTCTTAAGTTCTATAAACCGTATAAGCATCTTTGCCAGCAAAACTACGCATCAGATACGTCTGAAAATTACTGGAAGTGAATTGCAAATCAGTGCGGAGGATTTGGAAATGGCCAATGAGGCCCAGGAAAAGATCAACTGTGAATATGACGGAGAGGATATGGAAATTGGATTCAATGCCCGATTCCTTAAGGACATGCTTGCTACCATTGATGGTGAACAAGTCGTGATGAAGCTTTCGGCTCCAAATCGTGCAGGTTTGCTTGTGCCTACGGAAAATGAGAAGGATGAAGAAATCACCATGCTCATTATGCCGATGATGCTGAACAACTATTAAGCATTTCTGCGCCCCTTGCGGGTGTGGGTTTTTAGGATTCTCTCATTCTCTGACTTTGCTTCCTGAGTTTTTCGCATTCCCCATATTTTTTCTCTGTGTTCCTTGGGTATTCCTTCTGTATTGCACATCGGCAGCGGATAATTTATACCCGGAATAAAATTAAATTCAGCTTGTTCCAGGGCATTGGCCTCCCAGGGTTTATGTTTAAGATGGACCGGCAGGTTTGACAGTTCAGGGCACCACTTCGCAATGAATAGTCCTTCGGGGTCGTGGTCAAGGCCTTGCTTTACGGGGTTGTACATGCGCACGGTATTGATCCCCGTGGTTCCGGCCTGCATCTGAAACTGGGGGTAATGAATACCGGGTTCGTAATCCAGGAAGATTTGAGCAATGTGGGTCTTGCCTTTGCGCCAATCAGCGCCCATGTGGTGGCATAAAAAAGAGACAAGCATGGCACGCATCCTGAAGTTGATCCAACCGGTTTGTTGCAGGCAGCGCATGTTGGCATCAACCATAGGGAATCCGGTTTTGCCTTGTTTCCATGCTTCTATGGCTTGCTCATCGTTGTTCCACTGCATTGCATCATAGCCGCGGTTGATATGCTCACTTTCGTAGCGGCATTCCTGCTCAAACTTTTGTATAAAATGGCAGTGCCAGCGCAGCCGCTCACGGAAAGAGGCGAAAGCACGTTTGTGGATTTTAGCATTTTCTGAGGTGTATGCAACCTGATAGGCCTGCCTGATGCTCATGTTTCCCCAGGCCAGGTAAGGTGAGAGACGACTGCAGGAAAGTCGGCTCTCCGCAGGTTTGGAGATGTGGCGGTTGTAGTTTTGGCCCCGGTTTTCAATGAAACTCTGCAGGTATTGCCACGCATGGGTTTCACCCCCCGGCTGCATGGTTTTATTCCATTTGGCGGGTAGGCCTGAGGTTTCCGGCATGGTTGTAAACGGTAATTCCACATTGACGGAAAGCGCGGGCGTGAATGTATTTTCAATTTGTGGGGCGTGCATGTGCCCAAACCATTGTTTGTCCCATCCCTCGCGGTTTTGGATGCCGCGAAGAATACCGTCGCGCTGAAATTCCTGCCACACAATATCGTTGTTTTTTAACAGCTTGGCAACGGCTTTATCGCGGTCCCAGGTTTGTTGTACACCGCTTTCGCGGTAGCTGAAAACATGATTGACATTGAATTGCCCGATGATGTATTCAAAAATGGCTGATGCTTCTTCGCAGAATACATGCACTTTTATGTCTGCTTTTTGAAGTCTTTTGTTCATGTCCTCCAGTGACTGCAACTGAAACTGTATGTGCCTTTCGCTGCAATCTGGCCGGGCCATGAGGGAAGGTTCAAACAAATATAAAATCAGGTATGGAATGCCTGCGGCTTCTGCGGCGGCCAACGGCGCGTGGTCAGAGGTTCGCAGGTCGCGTTTTAGCCAGACAATATTGATGGAAGGTTTCATGCATCCAGTCTTTTGAGAAAATTCTCAGCGGCAGCAAAGTGCTGATTTCGTTTCTCTGCGTCCATTTTGTCCAGGGTTTTAAGCAGCATGCCTATTCTTGGGTTTTGGCCAAAGAAATCGCGTTGTTTATGCATGAATGACCAAAACAGTCCGTCCCATATTTTCTCCCACCGCCCATCTGCATTGTAGTCGGACATTTTGAGCAGGTAATTGCTGCCGCTGATGTAAGGTTTGGAGCACATGCTCCCACCATCGGCAAACTGGCTCATGCCATATACATTCGGCACCATCACCCAATCGTAGGCATCGATGTACATTTCCATAAACCAGCGGTACACTTCATCAGTATCAAACTCGCACAGCAACATGAAATTGCCAATAACCATCAACCGCTCAATATGGTGGTTATATCCTGTTTTCAGCAATTTTTGAATGCAGTCGTCGAGGGGAGCGATTCCGGTATTGCCGGTATAGAAAGAAGCAGGAATTTTTCTTGTAAAACCCCAGAAATTTCTGTTTCGCTGTTTGGTGCCATGGTTGAGGTAAAACAGCCGTATGAATTCGCGCCAGCCAATAATTTGACGAATAAAGCCCTCCATCGAGGCCAGTGGAATGGGATAATTGTAGGAGAATTCGATGGCCGCATCAATGATTTGCTGAGGTGTGAGCAACCCGGTATTGAGCATTGGGGTTAGCACTGAATGGTTAAGCCAGTGCTGTTTCTGGACCAGTGCGTCTTCATAGGGGCCAAAATCATAAAAGCGATGGGAAAGAAAATCCTGCAGCCATTTTTCGGCATCGGCATGGTTGACAGGGTAGATGACAGCATCAGACATACTACCGGGATTGTTCGGGAAATGATGTTCCGTGTAGTTTTGGGCCTCACGGATAAATTCATTCTCATGCGGAAACCACAGGGAAGGTGGGTTTTGCCCTTTGGGGTAGCGTTTGCGATTATCTGTGTCGAAGGTCCATTGTCCGCCCACAGGTTTGCCATTATCGATGAGGATATTGCGTGCTTTGCGCTGTGCTACATAAAAATCGGTTTGCACAATGCTACCGTCTTTACGCATGGGCAAGGGGGTTTCTGCATCGTTCAAAAATGAAGGTGAATTGAGGTAATTAACCGGAACTTTGCTTTTGTGTAAACGTTTTGAAAGCCAATTGTCACAAGGATCATAGCAGGAGATGCGGCCGATCCCATTTTGCGAAGCTTCCGCAAGAAACTGTCTTATATCAGAAAGTGGTGAGGTGCTTTCGATGTATTCAACATTTATTTTATTTGCTCCCAACCATTGGCTGTAATACTTCATGGATGCCCGGTGCAGGGCTATTTTCTGTTTGTGAAAAGTATATTGTCTGAAAAACAGATATTCTTCAATGATAAAAACTTTGGCAGCGCTTTTTAACGGCTCAATATCCTTGAAAAGCTGATGCGGGAAGACAATAAACACATCCACTTTTGATAAACAATTGGTTTTGTGAAGGGTTTGCAATAACAAGATATAATCGCCCATAAATCCAAGTAAGACATGCTGTTTTTGAGTCCTTACATTACTATTGCCTATATTTGTGTATAGCTTCGATAAGACAATCTTATGGAAAACAACAAAAATGAGGTAATTGCCAACCAGGGGGCGATTAAGGATAATCAGAAACTGATTATTAAAAACCAGGGTTCAATTCAGGCCAATCAGAAAATAATGATTAGCAACCAGAAAACCCTTAAGAAAAACCAGGATGCCATCATTACAAATCAAAAAATTATCATTGCCAACCAAAGAAGTTTGCTGAAAAATCAGAGAACACTAGATGTGATCGTAAAGAATCAGCAGGAAATGTTGAAACTTTTGAAGAAGAAGTAGGAATGTGAGGTCAGGTCTGATTTTTACAGTAAACGGAAGAAAGATACCGATTTGGTATTTTCTATTCCTTCTTATAGTCTGGATTTTTTGGGCTGTTTACATGTATTCAACCCAAAGTTTTCATCTTTATGCTGAGCATGCCTACGAAGTTATCACTATGGTGCTTGGCTCATTTATTGCTGGATCCAGTCCCGAAGGCAGCGCAGCCATAGCTTATCCCATTTTTACTTTGCTGTTGAAAATAGATCCTGCCGAGGCCAGGAATTTTGCATTTGCCATTCAAAGCATTGGAATGACCTCTGCAAGCTTGCTGATATTGGGTTTAGCCATTAAAGTAGAATGGAATTACATACGTTATGTTACCCTCGGCGGATTGTTAGGGCTTGTGATAGGTAATTATTGGGTAGTTCCGTTAATTTCGCCAACCCTTGCTAAGCTGTTTTTTGTATCACTTTGGCTAGGATTTGGTGTGGTGCTATGGAAAGAAAATCGCAATAGCAGGCAGGTTTTTGATAGCATACAATCTTTTAGCCGATCAGACATTTTCAGACTTTTATTTTTTGGCCTGGTGGGTGGTATTATTTCATCGGTTTTTGGAACAGGTATCAATATTTTCACTTTTTGTCTCATGACCATTTATTATAAAATTGATGAAAAAGTGGCCATACCTTCTTCGGTTGTTATCATGACAATCGAAACCATTGCAGGGTTTTTCCTCCATGCTGCTGTTATTGGTGATTTTCAAACCAATGCATTTGAGATGTGGATTGTGTGCATACCCGTGGTGGTTGTATTTGCACCGCTGGGTGCGTTTGTTGTCAACAAGGTGCCTCGCAAAAGCGTAGCTACTTTTTTATATTGTATTCTGATTGTTCAGTTTTTTGGTGCCATGTGGGTAATAAAGCCCGGCTTAAATCAAATACTGCTGTCTTTTTCAGTGCTGGTCTCAGGTATAATTACCTTTCTATATTTATCAAAACTGAGAAAAAAAACAGCTTGAGTACCATAACTGCAAAATGGTACTGCCTTTAAATCTGTGCGGTTGCTACAGACTGCTTCGGTTATAGCTGTTTCTCAACCCTCAAAAACTTTACTTCCCACCCTCACCATGGTGCTGCCGCAAGCCACAGCAATGTTAAAATCTCCGCTCATACCGATGCTGAGTTCGGTGAAAGCAGCATTGTGTTTCATTAAGCCAGATTTTAATTCATTAAACAAATCAGCAACAGATGTAAATTCTTTTTTTATCTGGTCTTTATTTGATGTGTTGCTGGCCATGGCCATGAGTCCGCAAACCCTAATGTTTTCTAGTTGCGTAAAGCCAGTGTCTTGAATCAAAGTTTTAACTTCGGAGAGATCAAGTCCGAATTTGGTGTCTTCCTGTGCCACGAAGACCTGTAGCAGCACATCCTGAATTTTGTTGATTTTTGAGGCCTGTTTGTTGATTTCCTGCAGTAATTTCAAGCTGTCTGCGCTATGTATCATCGAAACAAAAGGCACCACATATTTTGCCTTATTGGTTTGTAAATGACCAATCAGGTGCCATTCTATGTCTTTGGGGAGGGCTTCATACCGCTCAAGCAGTGCTTGAACCCTGTTTTCTGCAAATGCACGCTGGCCGGCTGCATAAACCGCCTCAATTTCAGCGATGCTGCGGTATTTGCTAACTACAATCAGCCGCGCTTTTGCTCCCAGTTTGTTTTTTATCTCATGCAATCGTTCGGCTATCGGCTTCATTTATGTAATTTTGTGGTATCCGTGTTACCACGCAAAATTATCATAGCCTGCCTGTTTTTGGTTGTCTCCTGTGCAAAAAAAGCACCTGTGCCTCAAGACAAGATGGCGGAAGTGATGACGGATGTACTGATGATGGAGTCAGCGAATGCCATCAATTATAACCAAGGGTTGCTTCCAGACAGTCTTTGGGAAAAAGATTATGGGGTTATTTTTAAAAAGCATGCTATTTCCAGGGAAGATTTCAAGAATGCAGTTTCTTTTTACCATGAGCACCCGGAACAGTTTTCAGCCATCATGGAAAAGGTGATAACTCGACTGCAAAAAATACAACTCAATCGTCAATCGGACCGGCATTGATTTATCCTTCTGAATTTGATGTCATTATTGGGTTTGATCGCATTCGCGAAGCCCTAAAACAGCGTTGCCGTTTTGCATCATCATCAGTTCGTATTTCTTCCATGGCTATGCTCACTGATGTTTCAGTAATCAGGGAATATTTTGACCAAACCGATCAGTGGCGGCTTTTTACAGAAAAACATCCTGCTGCTGTCCCTTTTGATGGCAGCGAGGATTTGATGCAGGGTATTGCAGTACTGGCGGTAGAGAATGCTTTTTTTACCGAGGAGGAACTTTTTGCACTGAGCAAAACCCTTCAAAATTATTTGCGAACATCTTCTGTGCTTAGGAAGTTTAGTGCGGATTACCCACTACTACATGGACTCTTGGGAGAAGAAGACGGTTTATTGACTGTTGTTCGCGGTATTGATTCAGTATTAAGTGAAAAAGGTCAGCTTAAACCCAATGCATCTGTGCCGTTTGCAAAGTTGAGTACCGATATCGAGCGTATTGAAAAGGAAGTACGCAGCCAGGTTAAACAAATTTTTAAACAATGGCGGGATGCCGGTTACACGGCGGACGCAGAGCTTACCGTGCGGGAAGAGCGCATTGTGATTCCGGTCAGGGCTGAGCACAAGCGACGGGTAAATGGCTTTGTGAAGGATGTGAGTTCCACGGGTCAGGTTTTATTTGTGGAGCCGGTAGAAAGTCTGGAGCTGAACAATCGCCTGAAAGAGCTATATGCAGATCGCCGCAGAGAGCGAGAGCGTATTCTGCTGAGAACAACAGATACCATTAGGCCGTATCATGATTCAATTCAATCTGTGATGCAATCGCTGGTAGAAATGGATCTTGTTTCTGCAAGACTCGCCTATGCTGTCGCCATTGGTGCACAGCGGCCGGTACTCAGGTCAGAGGCGACGATTTTACTGAAAAAGGCCATTAATCCATTGCTTAAAACGGCACAGGTGGTGCCATTGGAAATTCAATTATCGGTTGAAAACCGTTTTTTGGTAATTTCCGGACCGAATGCAGGTGGTAAAAGCGTGGCATTGAAAACTGCCTTTTTGCTCCAATATATGGTTCAGCACGGCCTCTTTATTCCTGCATCACCCGATAGCGAATGCGGTGTTTTTGAGGGAATGATGATTGATTGTGGCGATGGACAGAGCATGGATACGGGGCTTAGTACATTCAGTGCGCACCTGGCTCACCTGAAAGCCATGACCGATGCTGCAAAACCCGGGATTTTACTGGGGGTGGATGAAATCGGAGACGGCACCGATCCCCGATTTGGCGGACCCATTGCAAGGGTAATACTGGATCAGTTGCTGAAGAAAGGAGCCAGTGCCATCGTTACCACGCATTTTAGCAGTGTTAAGGAGTGGGCCGGACAAACTGCCGGGGTGCAAAATGCCGGCATGGCTTATGATTTGCAGCATTTGCAACCACTGTACCGAATGGTTCCAGGTAAACCGGGCAGTTCATTTGCCTTACAACTACTCAAAAAAACAGGGTTTTCGAACCAGATAATACAGGAAATTGAGGGTTTGGGAGGCGAAGAAAGCCGTAAGACAGAACATCTGCTGATAGAGCTGGAACAACAGCAGGCAAAACTGCAACAATTGCTCATTGAAAATGAACAGAAGGAAAAGCATTTGCAATTGCTTTTGGAAGAATATCATTCGCTGAAGCAAAAGATTGAAGGCAGACGCCGTGAAATGCTTGAGCAGGCCAAAATAAAGGCCGGCAGGATGTTGGATGAAGCCAACAAGCATATAGAAATGACCATTAGGGTAATTCGTGAGCATAAGGCTGACAAGGTAAAGACCCAGGAAGTTCGAGGTAAACTGAATAAGTTTAAGGAACAGATAAAAACAGAGACGGCACCGGAAGAAAAACCTGTTAAGCCGTTCGTGCCTGTGAAATGGCTACCCGGAATGCCTGTGAAAAGTATGCAGAATGGCGCTGTTGGCGAAGTGCTGGAGGTGAAAAAAGACAAACTGAAAGTAGCACTGGGGCTTGTGCAGGTATGGCTTCCCATTACAGAGGTAGCGCCGGCAGAAAAACAAACAACAGGCAAGCGCGTGCCTAATGCAAAAGGGTTTAACTGGATAGAGCGCAGCGCGGCATTTAATCCACGCCTGGATTTGCGTGGCGAAAGGGAGGAAGATGCGCTGAAAAAACTGGCTGTGTGGATGGATGAGGCCTATGCACTTGGACAGTTTAATTTGAAAGTTGTTCACGGAAGAGGGGATGGTATCCTTCGTAAATCTTTGCGACAGTATTTGAAGTCCGTAAACTATGTGAGAAGTTATCACAGTGAGCAGGAAGAACAAGGCGGGGATGGTTGTACGGTAATTACGTTGATGTAATCAGGATTTGTCTTATGGGCTTATATTTGCCATGCTATGGCAACAATCATTGATGGAAGGGTGGTTTCAGCGAGTATACGTGAATCACTGTCCCGAGAAGTACAAAACCTGGTTTCACAGGGGCTCAGGCCGCCACACCTGGTTGCAATACTGGTGGGAAATGACGGAGGCAGTCAGACCTACGTCGGTGCAAAGGAAAAAGCATGTCATGAGGTTGGTTTTCTTGGTACGGTAATTCGCTATCCGGAAACCGTTACTGAAGAAGAATTGCTGGCGAAAGTGAATGAGATTAATCACAATGATCAAATCGACGGACTAATAGTTCAGCTCCCACTCCCCAAACATATCAATGAGAATCGAATTACCTTGGCCATCGCTCCCGAAAAAGATGTGGATGGTTTTCACGATGTGAACATGGGGCGGCTGACCAAAGGAGCCGATGGCATCAAACCGGCAACACCTTATGGCATCACCCTCATGCTTAAACACTATGGCATTCCTACCGAAGGAAAGCACGTGGTGGTGATAGGTCGCAGCAACATTGTGGGTAGGCCCATGAGTATTTTGCTGTCCAATCCCGGGGAAACCGGAAATGCAACAGTAACCGTTTGTCATAGTCGGACTCCGAATTTGACATGGTTTACCCAACATGCCGATATCATTGTAGCAGCGCTGGGTAAGCCCGGGTTTCTGACCGGTGATATGGTAAAAGATGGTTGTGTGGTCATAGATGTGGGCACTACCCGTGTTGATGATCCTTCCAAAAAAGCAGGATGGCGCCTTTGCGGCGATGTTGACTTTGCTACTGTAGAGCCGAAAGCATCCGCTATTACCCCGGTTCCGGGCGGCGTGGGCCCCATGACCATTGCCGGATTACTTGTAAATACATTAAAAGCCAGAAAAGCCGGACTTGAAGCCCGAACAGCTTAAATATATTGATATGTTACCTGTAATGGAGCAGTTTTACACCATTCAGGGGGAAGGGTATTATGCCGGATCGGCTGCCTATTTTATTCGTCTGGGGGGGTGTGATGTAGGTTGTGTATGGTGTGATGTGAAGGAATCTTGGGATGCGGAGAACCATCCATTGATCAGCGTTTCTGCACTGGCAGATGCAGCAGCAGCATCCGGAGCACCCTGCTGTGTAATCACAGGTGGTGAACCGGCTATGTATGACCTTTCGGCGTTGACCCTGGCACTCAAAGACAAAGGACTTAGGGTGCACATTGAAACCTCAGCGGCTCACCCCATCAGAGGGCACTTCGATTGGATTTGCATTTCACCGAAAAAATTTAAATTTCCTTTGGAAACAGAAATGCAAAAGGCCGATGAGCTCAAAATTGTGGTGTTTAATAAAAGTGATTTTGAGTGGGCTGAGCAATGGGCTACAGATGTTAAATCTGGTTGTATTTGTTTGCTGCAGCCGGAGTGGGATAAACGAGAAATAGTGTCCCCTTTATTGGTAGATTATGTAAAAGCTCACCCGCGCTGGAAAATTTCTTTGCAAACCCATAAATATCTTGGCGTGCCCTGACGTTTTCCATTTTACAGGCCAAATGTGTTCATTGTGTGAAAATTGAACTGCTGGAAATTTAAAGCTTCATTAAATTTGTGCTATGCGTTTTAGGGGATGGTTTCGGATTGTGCTGGGTTACCTTGTGATGACCGCTTTTACGGTTTCAGGCCCGGGTCCCATACCATCCAAGTATTATGATTTATCGCGCTATACCCGGTTTTCTGACAGTACAGAAAAAAAGATCTCTTCATTCTTTCAGTATTATCATAAAACTGGCATTTTTAACGGAACCTATTTCTTCTTTCGCAACGACAGCATCATACAAGGGGCCCATGGATATGCCAACTTTGGTAAACCTGATACGCTGATTAATGATGATCTGTTTCAACTGGCTTCGGTAAGCAAAACCATCACCGGCATATCCGTCATGATGCTGCAACAGGATGGCTTACTGCTCATAGACGACAGTGTGCACTGGTATATCCCCGAGCTCACCCGACGAAATTTAACCATCCGCAATTTGTTGTGCCACATGAGCGGATTGCCTGATTATTTTTATTTTTCATCTTATCTGTGGCCCAATCAGTCGGCCCACATGAAGAATTCTGATGTGGTGATACAACTGAATCAGCAGCCAGAAAGAAATTTTGGAGAGCCGGGTACCTATCATTCATATAGTAATACCAATTATGCCCTGCTGGCTCATATTGTGGAACGCCTTACAGGAAATGATTTTCGAACGTATGCGAGAAAAAATATTTTTGAGCCCTGTGGCATGAAGTATTCACACATTTGCAATCACGATTCTGTCCCTTTGTTCAATTATCCGGTGCAGGGATATGATAAGCGGAGGGTTTTTTCAGATATTCCGCACAATGGAACAACCGGTGATAAAGGGGTATATTCAAATGGGGTTGAAATGTTCCTGTTGGATCGTGCTTTGCGGGGTAATTATCTATTAAATCAGAGCAGCAAGGAATTGATGTGGACCCCACAGGTGCAGGTATCAGCGGATGGTGCCGGATATGCGCTGGGCTGGAGGGTTAAGGTGGTAAACGGACAAAAATGGGTATTTCACAACGGATGGTGGAAGGGTTTCAGAACCTACTTCTGGCGATGTTTGGATGAGGATAAGTGTTTTGTGGTGCTTACCAACAATGTGTATGGTCCGTTTTTAAGAACGGTGGATATGGTGGGATTGCTGAATTGAGGGGTGCTTTGCCGAATGGAGAGCCCAACAGGCATCTCAAAAAACTCATTCAATCAAAAAAATCCATCAGAGAAGCCATATAAGTGTCATCCCACCCCGTTATGATATCTTCCCGGGCCTCTTCGGGTATGTTGGTATGGCGAACTTCTACACTGCACCCTTTTTTATGCTGATGCAGTTTGATGGTCACTTCGCTGGGTATTTCATTATCTCCAAAATCCCAGTGCTGTACAATTTTTTGGTTGGGTTCAAAAGCGATGTTGGTGCCCGTAATTCCGCCGTCAAAAATGCTGAAGGAGGTTCCCGGTACTGTTTCCATTTGAACATTTTCTCCTGCCCATAGCGATAAACTGGGTGCATAGGTAAGGGCCATATAGACCTCTTCTGGCGGAGCCGGTATGATATAGTACTTTTTAAAATCTGGCATTATCGTATAATTTCTATCATGTTGCTGTGAGTGAATGCTGGAGCTGTAAATACCATGCAATACATACCAGTATGTTGGTCAATTTTCAGCTTGTTTGCTCCTTTCTGTATATTCCATGATACGATTTTGCTGCCTGAAATATTATACAAGCTTGCCGTGCATTGTATATTGGAATTTACATTTAAATAATCTCCGTTCAATGGATTGGGCCCTATTTTAATAGACGAAATGGGTGAGTTGGTGTTTCTTGGAATAGACAATTTTGCATGGATGACGCCAACCGCATCCAGGTCAAAACCGCCCGATGAAAACCGGGTAGGCCAGGGGTCATTGATGATATTCCCTTTGGCATCCCTTTCGGCGTAGGCAGAAAGGATGCTGCCTCCAACATCTTTGATTCGCACGTGGGTAATATTTTGGATGTTGAGCCCTGCAGAGTCTTTTAATTCTTCGAGATCGAAGGGGGTGCCAAACCCCACACTGTATTTTCCTGCCAGGTTATTAATCTTTTCCGGATAGGTATATCCGAATGCCTCTGTTTGTTTGATGGTGTCTGATAAACTCACAGCCGGAAATCTAACAAATCGTTTTCCGTCGCTGCTTACCTCCACAAAAGCCAGCTCCAGAAAGGTATCCAAAAAACTGTTTTCAAAAACGGCAAAATCCCAGCTGGGCCCGTTGGTAATAGGCGATTCGAAGGTAAGTGTAGCCACGCCTTTATCACCCAGACTCACAATGCCGTTTTGCAGGGCCGGACCTATAGCTGACTGCGCTGTCCCGGCATCGGCAAAGCCGCTATCGGGTTGTGATATGTCACGGTAACCTCTTATAATTTCACAATTTTTAGCCCAGGCAATGAAGCAGGTGCTGTCATGCTTTAGGGCTGTGCTGCCCGGTTTCCTGGCTGCCGGTGCAAACTGGGCGTTTGTATTGATTATAAAAAACAATAATGGAAGAAAAGTAGCAAGAATTTTCACGTGTCAGTGTTATTTTGAAGACCCTCGATATCGGCAATGTCCTGTGCTCTTCCTGTCATTATTTTAGATTCTATCAAATGATTTTTATGTATAAAAGGTATGCTTAATTTGTCTATATCCACCATTGTTTTAACAGCCCATGCATTATGCCATTCTACACCAGCTATATAAGTTAAAAAGTCAATCCTGGCCGGTTCTTCGCCCACATGAAATGCGATGCGCGATTCGAAATCCAAAGATTCAAGATGTTGAATATCTGTGTACTCTATATCCATCCTGTTAAAGACCTTTATTAATTTAGATTTATTAAAGTTATCAGGTTTGAGCCACAAATCTACATCGCCTGTACTTCGACGATAGCCATAAAAGTTCACTGCAAATCCGCCAACGATAAGAAATTCAACATGTTCTTCCAGCAGCAAATTCAGAACTTCAATATGTTCATCCTGAAAAATATTCATTAAATACAATCCTTTTTTGGGATATTTTATTTTTATTTTGGTGAATTTCTTTACAATAAACCCTCTCAATATCCCTACGCAACTGCAACAATCTTTCAACAGGTGTCAAGCGCCGGAACTCAGCTTGTGTAAGTTTTGCCTGATTATCAAAGTCACTGAATATGATTCTTTTTTTTGCCAATTTAACAAAGTTAAACCATTTAAACTGTTTTAGGATTAATTAACCCCTCAATCGTTTTTCTACTTCCTGAATCAGGGTATTGCATGCGCTGCGGCCTTCTTCAATCAGTTTTTCAGCTTTGGAGGTGATATCGGCGGCCCAGGCTTTGTCGTCCAATCCCTGTGCATTAATCAGTACATTCATCCATGCGCCTTGCATGGCGGTGAGTAGGCATGATGCGCCAACACCCGCATCGCTGAGTGAATTGGGGTTTCCGTTGTTTACCATTTCTCGGATCAGGGGAATGGCTTCAACCACAGTTTGCAAAGTCCTGAAAGGCACCTCTGTAGCATATTGGCTGGCTGTTTGTATGACTTTTTTTCGCTCAGCTTTTTGCTCATCAGTATCTTTTGGCAGTCCAAATGCGGCCATAATCGCATTGAAGGAGCGGGTGTCTTCATCCACCAGTGCCAGGAGTTTGTCTTTCAGCATCTGTCCCTTTTCTGCCCAGGGGGTAAATTCAGCGGTTCTTTCCTCCCAGCCCCGCTTCGACGCCGATAGGTTGGCTACCATGGTGCCCAGAGCCACGCCAAAAGCACCGACAGCTGCGGCTATGGAACCACCACCGGGTGCAGGACTGTCTGCGGCTGTTTCATTGGCAAAAGCTTTTACAGAGAGAGAAATTAATTTTTCTTCGCTTGTATCACGGAGCAGGTACTCAATGATTTTCTTATTTGGATCAAATGGTCCAAGTTCGTCTAAGCCCATGCTCTTGACGGCTGTCCAAATCAGTTCCTCCTCGCTCACGCCGGCACTCAATCCTTGTTTTTGGAGGAAGTGTTTTCCGGCATCCAGCATGGGTTGCAGCGGTATCAATCCCACCAGTTCACTTCCGGTAACCCTGGCTCCACGTTCATCTGCACTCTCACAGCATGCTTCAAAAACTGTATGCAGCGGTGTTTCCCTGCAATTGGTGAGGTTAATGCTGATTTGTGCCATTTGATACTCCTCTATGTACCAGCCAATGGCTTTAACATGCTTTAGTTTACCTGGAATACGCACCGGCTCTCCATTTTCATCGGTTTTAATTTTTCCGGTGTAAGGATTGCCATCCCTCACCACACGTCCTGCCTCCCTTACGTCAAACGCAATGCGGTTGGCAATTCGAGTGCTCTTGGTATTCAGGTTTACATTGTACGCAATTAAGAAGTCGCGGGCACCAATTACGGTAGCCCCGGCGGCAGCAGGAAAAATAGCCGGGCCAAAATCGGGTTTCCATTCCGGCAGTTTTATTTTGTCAAAAAAGCCCTCGTATTCCCCGGCACGTATGATGCTTAGGTTGCTGCGTTTTTTATCCGGCTGTGCATATTCATATAAATAAGCGGGTATGTTTAGTTCCTCGCCTACACGTTTTGCAAGTTTCACGGCATAGGAGGCGGTTTCTTCCATGCTGATGCCCTGAATGGGAATCAGCGGGCAAACATCGGTAGCGCCCATTCGGGGATGCTCTCCACTATGCTTGCTCATGTCAATTAGTTGTGCAGCTTTGCGAATACCCCTAAAGGCAGCTTCGATTACACTATCCGGGTCGCCTACAAATGTAACTACCGTGCGGTTTGTTGCTTTACCGGGATCTACGTCCAGCAATCTAACGCCTTCTACGGAGGCAATTTCGTCGGTTATTTGCCTGATGATGCCTTCATCGCGACCTTCGCTAAAGTTGGGAACACATTCAATGAGCTTTTTTTGCATGTTGCAAAGGTATTAAGGTTTGTTGATTTGTAAGGGAGCATCTGCTTTTTCAGGGCTATCGGTCATCAATCTTCCGGAAAGTAGTATTTCTCTGATATTGAAGTAGGCAGACATTTGCAGACTGCGAAACTTTCTCCATGTTTGCGGACGCGCAATATTGAGTGCATCTGCAGCATACTTATAGTCATTGCCCTGCAGGAAAATAGATAATATTTCCCGATTTCGCTTGATATTCCAACTGCCAATGATATGATTCCAAACCGCCAAGCCCTGTGTAAGGAAAAAGTCATCTTCGCGGTCATCAAGGTGCACGAAAAAACGGTTTTTTAATTTTTCTTTGGCCAGCTTTTGTCTCAGTAGCGGTAGTTCTTTTCCGCCGATAACAGGGTGGTTTTTTTCGTCTTTCATCACAGAAAAATTCCCCCTGCAAATACTCCAGTGCATAATTGGTCCAAGGCCTGACAGTATAAGTTCTTCTTCCATATATACCATGGCCGATACCGCCTCGTATGGCTTTCGAAATAAGGCGCTTACCTCACTGCCATAGTTTATCTGGAAGGACAACACAGTCTTCTTTCGAATGCGTTTGTTTACAGCAAGCACGCTGTTTAGCAGCGAGCTGCCTGCTTTACCTGTTGTTTTTTCAGGATTTATGATTCTACCAAATACTAAATAGCTAAAATTTGATGACATGACGCAAAATAACTAAAAAATGACAATAGAAAATAAATTTATTAAAAAACGATAAATATTATCATTCATTTTCAGATTTGTTTGGCCTATGCCTCAAATGCTCATACAATTGCGGACCAAAACCGCTAATTTTGCACCCCCATTTATGACGTTGATAAAGTCTATTTCCGGTATCCGTGGCACCATTGGTGGAATTCCCGGTCAAAATCTTACCCCCATTGATGTTGTAAAATTTGCGTCTGCCTATGGCGCATGGATTCTTAACAAAGATTTGGGTAACAAAGTGGTCATTGGCAGGGATGCCAGAATGAGTGGCCCTATGGTACACGGACTCATTAGCCAAACGTTGGCCGGTCTGGGTATTGATGTGGTTGATTTGGGTTTGGCTACTACCCCTACCGTAGAAATGGCAGTTACAGAATTGAATGCCTCAGGAGGAATCATCATAACAGCCAGCCACAATCCCAAGCAGTGGAATGCCCTAAAGTTACTTAACGAACGTGGTGAATTTATCAGCGATGAGGATGGAAAAGCGGTTCTGTCGCTGGCTGAAAACAATGATTTTTCTTTTGCCGGTGTGGACGAGTTGGGTAAGGTAGAATCCATGGAATTTTTGGATAGACACATCCAAATGATATTGGCTTTGGAGCTGGTAGATGCAGAAGCCATAACAGCCAAAAAGTTCAAAATAGCGGTAGATGCCGTAAACAGTGTGGGCGGGATAGCCTTACCCCGTCTGTTGAAAGCCCTCGGGGTGGAAGAGATTTTGGAACTTAATTGTGAGCCCACCGGCAAATTTGCCCATAATCCGGAACCGTTGCCTGAACATTTGGGTGAAATATCTTCATTGGTAAAAAGTAAAAAGTGCAACCTGGGCATTGTTGTAGATCCTGATGTTGACCGTCTGGCACTTGTTTGCGAGGATGGGGAGATGTTTGGAGAAGAATATACCCTGGTAGCAGTTGCCGATTATGTTTTAAAAAACACACCCGGAGCTACGGTAAGTAACCTTAGCAGTACCCGTGCACTGAGGGAAATAACCGAAAAATTGGGTCAATCTTATCATGCAAGTGCTGTAGGAGAAGTGAATGTTGTGCAAAAAATGAAAGAAGTAGGCGCTGTAATTGGAGGTGAAGGCAACGGTGGTATCATTTATCCCGAGTTGCATTATGGCCGTGATGCACTGGTGGGCATAGCGTTGTTTTTGAGTCATCTGGCAAAATCAGGCATGAAAGCCGGAGCACTCAGGGCATCGTATCCTTCTTATGTGATTAGCAAAAATAAAGCCGAGCTTCAGCCGGGCATGGATGTGGATGCTGTTTTGGAGGCACTGAAACAGAAATACAAAAAACACCCCATCAACACCATTGATGGTGTGAAAATTGAATTTGACGGCGATTGGGTACACTTGCGAAAATCCAACACTGAACCCATCATTCGCATTTATGCCGAAAGTAATACACAAAATACGGCTGACGCACTTGCAAGAAAGGTTATTCAGGATATTGGGGATTTGATTTAGTTTAGAGTGTAAAGTTAAAAGTCAAGAGTTTTTAATAAATAAAAAGTTATATAAAATAGTTTATGAGTTATGGGAAACAGGGAAGATTCAATTGTATTAAAAAAAGCATTCAATTTTGCTTTGAAAGTTATCGACCTCAATCGTGAATTGCTATCAAGAAAGGAGTATGTGCTGAGCAATCAGGTGGTAAGATCAGGGACATCCATAGGTGCTAATATCAATGAAGCGCTTGGTGGGGTAAGCAAGAAAGACTTTCAACATAAAATGGCATTGGCATTCAAAGAAGCAAATGAAACAGAATACTGGCTTAAACTATTAAAATATTCGAATACTGCAGATACAGAGAATTTATTGTCTGATATTTCAGAAGTAAGAAGAATTTTAGCTGCCATTATTATCACATCAAAATCTAATCAATCTAAAAATGGAAAGAGTTCAACTCTTGACTCTTAACTTCTAACTACTAACTAAAAAAATGTCTTTACAATGTGGAATCGTCGGACTGCCCAATGTGGGTAAATCCACCTTATTCAACGCGGTGAGCAGTGCCAAGGCACAGGCCGCCAATTTTCCTTTCTGCACCATAGAGCCAAATGTGGGAACCATAACGGTTCCCGATGAGCGTCTTACCGTGCTTACCGAACTGGTAAATCCACAGAATGTAGTGCCCACCACCATCGAAATTGTGGATATAGCTGGGTTGGTGAAGGGCGCCAGCCAGGGAGAGGGGCTCGGAAACCAGTTTCTGGGCAACATTCGCAATACCCACGCTATACTGCACGTGCTTCGATGCTTTGATGATCCCAACGTGATTCATGTAGATGGCAAGGTAGATCCTGTTGCAGACAAGGAAATTATTGACACTGAACTTCAACTAAAAGACCTCGAATCCATTGAGAAAGGCATTGCCAAAATTCACAAACAGGCCAAGGCAGGAGACAAGGAAGCCGCCCGGATACTGGAAGTGCTGGAGGCTTTTAAAACCCACCTGGAACAAGGTAAAAACTGCAGAACACTGAGCATTGACACAGAACGCAGGGCCTTGCTGAAAGATATGCATTTGCTCACCGATAAGCCAGTACTTTATGTTTGTAACGTAGATCCTGACAGCGTAGTAAATGGTAATGCCCACGTTGAAAAGGTAAAGCAAGCCATTGCCGATGAGAACGCTGGTATATTAATTATTTCAGCAGCCATTGAGGCAGAAATTGCTGAACTGGAAAGTTTTGATGACCGCAAATTATTTCTGGAAGAAATGGGATTGACGGAGAGTGGCGTAGAGAAACTGATTAAGGCCGCATACAAACTGCTTAACTACATTACCTATTTCACAGTGGGGGTGAAGGAAGTACGCGCGTGGACCATTACCGAAGGCACCAAGGCCCCGCAGGCAGCCGGAGAAATACATTCAGATTTCGAGAAAGGATTTATCCGTGCCGAGGTTATTGCTTACAATGATTACATCGAATACAAAACGGAAGCTGCTTGTCGTTCAGTAGGCAAACTTCGTGTAGAAGGCAAGGAGTATGTAGTAAAGGATGGTGACTGTATGCACTTCCTTTTCAACGTTTAAGGGTAATTCTTGCGGGTAAATCCGTTTTCCCGTCAAATTGGTACTTTCTCACTTCCGTCATGGTGTCGGAATAATCCCAGCTGGGGATTCCCATTTTATTTGGTTTTGATCTTTCCCAGAATTCCACTTCATAAATGTGTTTCCCTTTATAACCCTTTAGGAAATAATCAATGCGAATCAGTCGTTCCACAGCCCGTCCTTTCCATTTGTAGGGGGTTGGTGAGTTCATGTATGAAAATGAGTCGTAGGCCACCAGGTGGGCAGATGTATTCCCATAAATAACTTCAAGACCCTGATGCTCAATGAAAAGTGGATCGGGTAAATACGACAATCGTTCGCCCTGCTTGCCGGTGATGGGCAGCCATTCTTTCCGACTCTCGTTTATGTGAAAGATTTTGAATCGCCGTGATCCTTCCAATAACTGAGCATTCATAATATCCGGCTGCCCAAGCCCCATCTGTGTAATTCTTCTATTAAACCAAACCCGTGTATCCCATTCACGAAAAAACCAGAATGCCTTATCAGCGGCGCTTGAAACTTTGGGTGTTTTGAATAAAAATAAAAGCAGGAAAATACCATAGGCGGCCCACATGTAATTTCTCAGTGGTTTGATATTCTTGGGCGGAGATAGCAATCTTAGCCAATAAAGCGATGGGGTTTTTCGGTAAAAAATTAAAATAAAAAACAATAATGTAAAATGGGGTAACAACACAATTCTTAATAAAATGAAAATGTGAATTAACAGGATGATAAACCATAAAATAAGCCATTTTCGGGTAGGCCTAAAGATGTATAATGGAATCAGTATGGTCTGTGAAATGATGACGCCATAGGTATTGAGCGGCATAATCGTTTCCATGATAGTAGGATATCGGTCTCTTAATTCCCTGAATATTTCAAAAAATCGGCCCATGTAACTATGTGCCAGGTTCATTTCCATGCCATAACCCTTAAACCAGTATGGGTCTGCCAAATGAATCAGGGCAGAAAGTAAATTAATGAGTCCATAAGCAGCAAAAGCAATCCAGTATAATTTTTCCAGAATGATGGTTGCCTTCTCATGGTTTTCGGCTTTGTTCAGTTCATACTTCCTGAGCAGCAATTCCCACATGCCCAGGAAAAAACAGAAATAGACAAACAGTGCAGTGCTAATGCTGCCTGCGCCAAAAACAGTTTCAAATTTGGGGTAGATGATGGCTGTGATGAATGCAGCAGCCATCGTTTTTTTGTTGGCAATGAGCATTGATAGCAGTATGACCACTGCAGTCAAGTAAATCCATTCTTCATTGGCAAGTGAATATCCATTGTAAATAAATTGACCGGTGGCAATACTAAAAGTGCGATAAAGCGACAGCAATGCAAATCCCAGGGTTATCCAGCGGATTTTTTTGATTTCAAATGCAATGCCCTCTGCCATAATTAATCACTTACATTTTATCGCAGGATTGAGCCCGCTTAATTTTTTCCTTCTCTTCTTTGTCGCTTCCCAATCGGTCAATCCATGCACCCGGTATATCACCAAAACTGATTCCAATGAAATAATCCAGGTCTTTGGCATTGCGAGAAACGAGTGCAGAAATCAAACTATTGGTACCAATATATATGGGGCCAATGCGCATGCTGGCTGCCGGTCTTATGCTTCTGTAGTCGTATTCTACCATCACAGGTAGGGTAAACGCAAATAAATCAGATTCATACCTTGGGCCCACCATCAGATATGATGCGTGCCGCATGGCATTGCCGTATTTGCCGCGCATCGACTGAACCCACTGTCCTTGAACAAACCAATGGCGTTTAAACTGATAGTCGGCGCTAAAAACCATTCTGGTGGGCAGGCCAATTCTGAGATTTTGTGTGAAAGATTCCTTGCCCGGTAGGTTGCTGAGAACGGCCTGTACGTTGTTAACATTGGGTACGGGCTGATATGAAGCAGTGGCCCCGGCAGTGTTCCACGTTACCGGACCATTATTGATGAAAGTGGTGGCCGACACGTTCCGATACAGGATACTGCCAATGTCCATAAAAGATAAACCCAAATGCACCATGTAATCGGGATGCTTGAACTTGTAGTCGCCGGGTTGCAGAAATTCTTTCTTGCGCAGGGTGTAGGCAAATCCCAAATCAAAACCGAAACCGCTGCCACTGCGGTAGTTGGCCATTTGAATTCGGGTTCTGTCTAAACTATAAACGCCTTGTGCAACCCGCGTAGCCAGTATCTCGTCGCTTTGCACATAACTTCCGCCCATGCCGGTAGCTCGCTTAAGTGTTGCACCCACATGCAGATCGCGTTTCCATTTTAGCGGAATGACATACGCTCCGGTAATTCCAATGCTCATCCATTGATTTTGTGCGGCAGTAAAGGCGGCAATTCGGTCTGTATTGTTGTTGCTGAAATCAAAAGAGGCAAAGGCATCCTTTGCAGAATCCATACTCTGAAAAACGGCCCTTGACAGGTTTGTGCTCATTCCATTAATACGGGTGTGTGTGTTCATATCTGTGAGTAATCCCACCTTGAACTTTCCAAGCCGCATCATAAAAGATGGACCGTACAGCATAGAACTCATTGAGGCAGACTGATCCTTGCCATCCCAGCTGCCCTTGAACCAGTTTTGCTGAATGCGTGTTTTACTGTTGCCTATGGAATAATCTTTGGAAAAACGGTCTCTGGCAAGCTTGTTTCCATTGTAAGGCGGATTAATTTGGTAATTAGTTGTATTGGCATTTACCCATGCGCCTATTAGGTTTACATGCCACAGGTACTTGCTGTTGGCCATCAGTGCCGGATTGATACGGGCAGCATGTATGCCGGCGTAACGCCCCATGCCAATTTGACCGAAATGCTGTGC
>JBILTS010000177.1:0-3536 GCA_044371405.1 Bacteroidia bacterium | reverse complement strand
TACCATGGCTACAGGTTTTACCCCTTCGAGTGCAGTGGCCAGTTTCCCCATCATACAAAAATACGCCCCCATTTTCGGCAGTCTGGAGGGCTTGTTTGACGTGGGCATAGAGTTAAAAAGTGCACTTGACAGTAAAATGCAACCCGATTATGAAAGTTTAGACCTCATCGGAAAACTTACGCTAAGCCAGTCCGGCTTGAAAAGTACTTCGTTTTTAAGAGAATTGGGGCAGCAGCTGAATACCAAACTTCTAGATCGACTTATCATTAAGCCACAAAAAATAAATTTCCGCATCCGTAACGGGGCATTTGAGCTGCTTGACAGTTTGAACCTGACACTACCCGGTGGAGGTAATATGAGATTAGCAGGAAAGACCAAGCTGAATCAGGTTATAAACTATGGTGGGTGGCTTAACCTGCCTGCAAAACTTTTAGGGGCAAGTAATGCACTGGTTCAGGAATGGAACAAAAAATCAATGCTTAATATTAAAATGCAGGATAATATTCCAATCGATATTCGCATTGGTGGAACCATCATGAAACCCACGGTTGCGATTTCACTAAAAGGATTTGCAAAATCGGTTACAGACAACCTGAAAGATGCTGCAGGTGAGGCACTTGAGAAAAAACGAGCTGAAGCCCTGAAACTGGCCAGAGAAAAGGGAGAGCTGCTAAAAAGCGAAGCAGCAAAAAAAGCAATGCAGGTGCGTGAAGAAGGCAAAAAGCGAGCCGGGCAATTGACTGGTGAAGGAAAGCTAAGGGCCAATCAAATTAGGCAAGAAGGCGATAAAGCCGCTGAAAAGATCAATGTAGAGGCACAAAAACAAGCCGCAGCCATTGAAGCAAAAGCTACAGATCCATTGCAAAAAGCCGTTGCCAGAAAAGCAGCCGAAAAAGTTAGAGAAGAGGGCCGGAAAAAAGCGGAAGCTGCCAAAGGGGAATTCAACCTGAGGGCCCGTCAGACAGAAGATGAGGCAAGCAAGCGTGCTTCACAGGCAGAGGGAGAAGCCGACAAAAATGCAGATAAAATAGAAAAAGAAGCTGCAAATAAGGCCGATCAATTGCTTAAAGAAGCTGAAGAGAAAAGCAAGATAAAAAAATAAGTATCGTCAGGATTTTTCAATGGCCCGCACACCCGCCAGATAGCCGGTGCTCCAGGCCGCCTGAAAATTGAATCCGCCGGTTACGCCGTCCATGTCGATAATTTCACCGGCAAAGTACAGTCCGGGCATCTTTCTGCATTCCATGGTGTCTTTGTCTATTTCAGCAATGGAAACCCCGCCGGCAGTGACAAACTCCTCTTTAAACGTGGTTTTTCCCATTACCTTAAATAGGCAGCGAATACAGTTTTCCAGCAAACGGTTTTTATCTTGTTTTGATAAATCGCGGACCACAATTTCTTCATTTACTCCGGAACGATGCAACAGCAAGCTCCATAGCCGTGCAGGGAAGTGAAAAGGATTGGTATTCCCCACTTTTTTAGCAGCGTTCATCAGCAAGTCTGAATCCCATAAGCTGCGGGCCTTATCCTCTCCCATTCCGGTCCAGTCTACCATCACATTCACATCATAGTTCGCAGCGTGCAGCTCACGTGCCAAAAATGCGGATGCCTTCAATACCGCCGGACCACTTAAGCCCCAATGCGTAATGAGCACAGGCCCTGAAAACCAGCCCTTTTCGGGCCCGGAATCCATACCCGCCACACGCACTTTACAACCCGGAACGCTTATGCCCATGAGGGCATGCAGCTCTTTATCGGGAATATTGAACGTAAACAATGATGGAACGGGTTCTGTAACTTCAATTCCATGTCCGGTAATAAAATCAAACTGACTGAGTTTGGGAAAACCGCCGCAGGCCAGAATCAGGGTTTTGGTGATGATAACACCGCCTTTTTCGGTCAGTACCCGAAATCCTTTAGGGGTGATGGGTTCAAAGGATTTAAGACCGGTTCCGGTTCTACATTCCACACCCAATCTTTCCGCCTCATCCAACAGACAATCCACTATTGTAGCAGAATCATCCGTTACCGGAAACATCCTGCCGTCTTCTTCGGTTTTCAGGGGAACACCATGCCGCTCAAACCATCGAATGGTATTGGTTACGCCCCATTTGCGCAATGCCCATTTCAGTAAACCGCGGCCACGGGGATAATGTTCCAGAATGGCTGTGAGATCGGGCTCATTGTGCGTAACGTTGCAACGCCCGCCCCCGCTGATGGCCACCTTGGCCAGTACCTTGTTCGATTTTTCAATGATGAGCACCTTTTTGGCCGGCTTTGCCGTTTTGGCATGAATGGCGGCGAAATAGCCAGCGGCCCCGCCCCCCACAATCAATAAATCGGTATGTAGTTCTGACGGTTGGATATACAAAACTAATTGTTATTGGCATATAACCCACATTTTCAATAGATGATTTGCTTAATTGCGGCGAATTCATCCTCCTATAACCCACTAAAAAAACTAACTTTGTGGCATGCACATCGGCAGGCTGCAACTCTTTTATTTCAAGAACCACGAAGAACAGCACCTGCAGTTTTGCAACGGTATCAATTGCATCACCGGACCCAATGGCAGCGGCAAAACCAACATCCTGGATGCGGTTTATTATCTGGCTAATACCAAGAGTTTTTTTAACGGTATCGATCAGCAATTAATATTGCACGGACAGGAATTTTTCAGCATCCATGGCTTTTTTGAAAATGAAAATACCACTGAGATTCTGGTCAATTTCGGAAAAGGGAAAAAAACGCTAAAGAAAAACGGCAAGGTATACAGCCGGCTCATTGACCATATCGGTATCATACAAACGGTTTTTATTACGCCCTATGACATTTCGCTGGTGCTGGAAGGCAGCGAGGAACGCAGGCGGTTTATGGATTTCACCATTTGCCAAACGGATCGTCAATACCTGGAACAGCTGAGTTTGTATAAAAAACTGCTGGATCAAAGAAATGCCTTTCTGAAACAAGCCGAAGGCCGCCCCATAGACCCTGTATTGCTGGAAACCTACGACGACAGAATGGCCGAAACCGGGCAGCGTATTTTTGAAAAAAGAAGGGGGTTTATTGCAGAATTCACCTCCTATTTCCAGGATTTTTACCGCTATTTGAGCGGTGAAACCGAACAGCCAGGGCTGTTGTATGTGAGTGAAATACACGAAAAACCGCTGAAAGACCTGTTGTATCTGGGCCGCGACCGCGACAGGGTAATGCAACGCACCGGCAGCGGCATACACAAGGATGATATGGAATTTCTGCTCAGCGATTATCAGCTAAAAAAATACGGCTCTCAGGGGCAAATCAAGAGCTTTGTGATTGCCCTGAAACTTGCGCAGTATAAGTATTTTCTGGAAAAAACAGGGCAAAAACCCATTCTGTTGCTGGATGACATTTTTGAGAAGATAGACGGTATAAGGGCGGGTAAACTGATGGAACTGGTAGCACAGGCGTATTTCGGGCAGATTATCATTACTGACACGCACACAGCAAGGGTGCAAGAACACCTCGAAGGATTAACCGATGAGAAAAAGTATTTT
>JBILTS010000164.1:0-4110 GCA_044371405.1 Bacteroidia bacterium | reverse complement strand
AGAAAATGATGTTGAATAAAAAGATGAAAATCAGAATGAACATCAGACCCCAGTTGCTATAGAAGGGGTTTTGACGGGATGCAGGATTTTCGTAAGGGGTGTCGATCACAGTATTTACCTGCAAACCTACATTTTTTTGAGCAAGGAACGTGCATCTGTTTGGGGTGCCTTAATTTTGCAAATGCATCATGGTTAAAATTGCTGACATCGAACTGGGCGAATTTCCACTATTGCTGGCACCCATGGAGGATGTGAGCGATCCGCCTTTCCGCTTTGTGTGCAAGCAGGAAGGCGCCGATTTGATGTATACAGAGTTTATCAGCTCGGAAGGGCTTATTCGCGATGCGATTAAAAGTCGACAAAAGCTCGATATTTTCGATTACGAGCGTCCCATCGGCATACAAATTTTTGGTGGTGATGAGGAAGCCATGGCTTTGTCGGCCAAAATTGTGGATGCCACCGGCCCCGATTTACTGGATATCAATTACGGTTGCCCGGTGAGTAAGGTAGTGTGCAAAGGTGCCGGTGCGGGTGTGTTGAAAGATGTGGATTTGATGGTGAGATTGACGGATGCGGTGGTGAAAAGCACCAATCTGCCTGTAACGGTCAAAACCCGCCTGGGGTGGGATGAAAACAGCAAAAATATCATGGAGGTTGCCGAAAGGTTGCAGGATGTGGGCATTAAGGCACTCAGCATCCATGGACGCACAAGGTCACAGATGTATAAAGGCGAAGCCGACTGGACGCTGATTGCGGCGGTAAAAAACAACCCCCGCATAAAGATTCCCATTTTTGGCAACGGCGATATCGACAGTCCTGAAAAAGCATTGGACTATAAAAACAGGTATGGGGTAGACGGTGTGATGATAGGCAGGGCCGCCATTGGCTATCCCTGGATTTTTCGTGAGGTGAAGCACTTTTTGAAAACCGGAAAGCATTTGCCTCCGCCGACATTTGAAGAGCGGCTGAATATATGCCGGACCCATTTTGAGAAAAGCGTGTCCTGGAAAGGCGATAAAGTGGGTGTTTTTGAAATGCGCCGGCATTATGCGCAGTATTTCCGGGGGTTGCCCGATTTTAAACCCTGGCGCTCGCAGCTGGTAAATGCAGGGACTCCCACGGAGGTGTATGATTTGCTGGATCAGATCCGCGAGGCGTATGCAGGGGTTGTGGTTTCTTGATTTGGAAATGTGATAAAAATTTCGTATATTTACTTGAAGGTCTAATCCCTGGGCAGAAATTTAAGCATAATCATTCCGCCCCGGCAATCCACTGCTCCATGGCAGTATCATAGGCCGACTGTAATTTTAGCAATGTTTGATCTGCCTGCTGGTAGGCCTTCGTATGCTCATTAATTTTCTCAAAATCTACAGCTACATCTTCATCGGTTAGTCGTTTTTCATGCATGGATTTTTCTGCGCGAACGGTTTCCATTTGTTTTTCCAGTTCGGCCATTTCCTGTTCCAATTGCTGCAGTCGGTTTTTGCCCGGTTTTTTGGACTCAGCGGCACTGTCTGCATTGTCTTTGGGCGCTATTGGTTTGGGTTTATTATTAACCGGTTCCTGCAAATAGGTTTCGGGACCGCGGCGCTGCATCCATTCGTTCCATTCATCATAGGTACCCGGGTATTCGCGAAGCATGCCGTTTTCAATCCACCAGATTTTGGTGGCCACATTGCTCACGAAAGTACGATCGTGGCTAACAATGACGCAGGTGCCTTTGTACTGGGAAATGGCATCGGCCAGCACCGAGGTGCTGAACATGTCAAGGTGGTTGGTGGGTTCGTCCAAGAGCAGCAAATTGGCCCTGGTCAGCAGGGTTTTGGCCAGCGCTACCCGGCTTTTCTCACCTCCGGAAAGCACCTTGATTTTTTTGAAGACCTCATCCCCGGTAAACAGGAAGCAGCCCAGTACCGTGCGAAGTTCGGCTTCGGTATATTCGGCATCCACTGTGCCTAGCTCGTTTAGCAAATCCCTTTGCAGGTTCAATGCTTCCAGCTGGTGCTGCGCAAAAAAGGAAGTTTCTACATTCCAGCCGGGTTCAACTTCACCGCCATGGGGTTCTGATCCGTTTATTATGCGCAGCAACGTGCTTTTTCCCTTGCCATTGGCGCCAATCAGGGCAATTTTATCACCCCGTAAGACCTGGGCGTTGGCAGTACGGATAATTTCCGTATCATCATAACTTTTACTTACATCCTTGAGCGTGCAAATGGTTTTGCCCGGCGTGGTGCGGATGTTGAAACGGATGTTCATCTCACGCTTTTCATCATCCTTCAATTCTATTTTATCCAGTTTCTGCAGCATTTTTACCCGGCTTTGTACCGCGGTGGCTTTGCTGGCCTTGGCTTTAAACCGCCTTATGAATGCCATTTGCTGCCGGATATAATCCTGTTGGTTGTCAAAGCGGCGCTGCAGCATTTCATCGCGTTCCTCTTTTTGTTCAAGGTAGTCGCTGAAGTTGCCTTTATAGTGGTACAGTTGCTGATGGGCCACTTCGGCAATGCGGTTTACGGTGTTATCCAGAAAAAGGCGGTCGTGGCTCACAATCACAAACGTGCCCTTGTAGGTTTTCAGGTAATCCTCAATCCACTCAATGGTGGGTAAATCAAGGTGGTTGGTGGGTTCGTCCAGCAGTAGGAGATCGGGTTGCATCAGCAGCAGTTTGGCCAGCATGGCCCGCATGCGCCAGCCCCCTGAAAACAGGTTGAGGGGTTTTTGAAGCTCTTCGGTTTTAAATCCCAGCCCTTCCAGCAATTTTTCGGCTTCTGCGTGCCAGTCGTAGCCGCCCAGGTTGCCAAACTGATCCTGCAGTTCGGTAAGGCGCTGTATGGCATTCACATCGGCGGTGCGCTCTATTTCTTCAAGCAGGCGGTTGATTTCTTTGTCGAGCGCAGACAAATCGGCCCTGCCCTGCAAAACCACCTCCAGCAGCGGATCCTGGTAATCGATGCTCAGCAAATCCTGGTTCAAAAACCCAATTTTGAGGTTGGAGGGCTTACTCATGGTTCCTTCGCGGAGCTCATAATCGCCGGAGATGAGCCGCAGCAGGGTGGATTTCCCCGTGCCGTTCAGGCCCACCAACCCGATTTTTTCTCCGGGTTTGATGTGCCAGTTGGCGTTTTTATACAAATATCTTCCGGCAAATTCAAAGGAAAAATCAACGAGGGCAAGCATGCTGCAAAGGTACGGCAGACAGACGCAACCATATTTGGCAACTTTTTAAAAGTTGTCAAAGCTGGCTAATTCATGCATTTTCCCCATCTTTGGGGCATGGCGGGCAAGGCAGTATTGTTTTACAACCCAAACTCGGGGAGATTTAACCCAAAGAGGGTTGATGCCTGGTTAGGCGAATTTGCCAAGAATGGACTTGAGATTATAGCCATTAGCAATCCGGAAGAATTGCGCGGCCTTTCTCCTACCCATATCATTGTCGCCGGCGGTGATGGTACTTTGCACGTTGCCATCAATCATGCAGGATTGGAACATTCTTATTCCATTTTGCCGGTGGGCAGCGGCAATGATTTTGCGGCTAATTTTAAGCGTTTGTCAATTGCAGAATTGTCGCAAAAAATAAAAGCAGGCGAAGTAATGGATTGCGATATTTTATGTGTTAATGGAATTTATGTGCACAATGTCTGTGGCACCGGCTTCGAATCGTTTGTGGCAGGTAAAGCTAAAAAAATAAAATTCCCGGCTTTTAAATATATTATTCCCATTGCCAGGCACATGTTTTTTTATAAACCTATAGATGCAAAAATCACTGCCGGTGATTTCTATTATGAGGGTAAAATATTTTTGGTAACCATGGGAAATGGAAAATATTCCGGAGGTGGATTTAAAATGTTTCCCAGAGCGTCATTGAAGGATGGTAAAATGGATATCATTATTATTAAGCCGCATCATATTTTACAGCGTCTATTGTATGTTTTTCTGGTTAATTTTGGATTACATACGCAATTAAAACCTGTAGTTTTTAAACAGGTGTCATCATGCAAAATTAAATTGAAGGAAAAATACCCTTTTCAGTCCGATGGCGATTTATATGCCGATGATTTAATTGAGGTAGAGGTAAGGAAAGGTTTTAGGGTGATTGGTTTGATGGATAAT